>DATGLU010000676.1:0-3055 GCA_035294045.1 Roseiarcus sp.
CTATGCGACGACGGCGCGCGAGCGCGGCCAGTTGAAGCGGGTCTTCACGCCGGCCGAGGCGATGCCGGAAGCGGCGCGCGCCGTGGCGGGCGGCGAGAAGCGCGGCGAGCTGTTCGGCCCGGAGCGCACCGGTCTCGACAATGACGATGTGGCGCTCGCCGATTCGATCCTCACCTTTCCGGTCAGCCCCGGCTACGCCTCGCTCAATCTCGCTCAGGCGGTGCTGCTCTGCGGCTACGAATGGTACAAGGCGTCGCATGGCGGCGCCGCGCCGATCGCCGCGCCCGAGCGCTCGCCGCCGGCGACGCGCGAAATGGTCGTGGCGTTCTTCGAAATGCTCGAAGGCCACCTCGACGCGCGCGGCTTCTTCCGTCCTGCGCCGAAAAAGCCGGTGATGCAGCGCAATCTGCGCAACATCTTCCATCGCATCGGCATGACCCAGCAAGACGTGCGCACCCTCTGGGGCGCCATCGTGCGGCTCGTGGAAGGGCCGCGTGTAACCGTGCAGACCCGGAAAAGGCGGCGACCATCCCCTCGCCCCGCAAGCGGCAGGGCTGTCCCGGGAAAATTAGACTAGACATAGGCGAAGCTCAATTGATTTGGGCATGTTCTGTCGCGTCGTCTGCATGGATTGACGGGAGGCGACTTGTCGATGGCGATGATGTCGCGGCGTTGGAAGAGGTACTGGACGGCGAGTTCGAGGAAGCGATGGATCGGCATTTTGACGCGATGCGCTCTCGCAGCGATGCGGATGAGCGCATAGACGATCATCGCGGCGATGAGTTGCAGGCGGATCGCGCTCTCGTTCTTGCCGAGGAACTTGCGCAGTTCGAGAAGCTCCGCAGCCGCATGTTGATCTTGGTTCGGGTGACGAAGAAAGCGCCTTTTTCGGCGATTTCCCGCCACCAGCCGTAATGGCAATAGCCTTTGTCGAAGACATAGGTCGCGCCCGCTTCGATCGGAACGGTGCGGCCGATCTCGGCGTCGTTGACGTTGGCATGGGTGATGTCGAGGATGCGCGGCGCGTCGGCGCCGCGTGGACGGCCGGGACAAGCCCGGCCATGACGTGCGGTGTTGTACGCCGCACGCACTCTCACCCGTTTCGCGCGTACTTCAATTTCCCTGGATAGCCCTGCGCGAAGCGGGGAGAAGGGAAATTTCCTCCAGCGACAGGTTCGTCGTGCGCGGGCCGAACAGGCCGATCGTCGCGATCACGATGAGCATCGCGGCGGCGATGAAGGCGAAAACGCCGGGCGTTCCGAAGCGGCCGAGGAAGAAGGCGATGACGAACGAGTTGAAAATCACCGACAGCCGGCTCCAGGAATAGACGAAGCCGGCGGCCCGCGCCCGGATGCCGGTCGGGAAAAGCTCTTGCTGATAGGCGTGGAAGCTGTAGGAGAGAATGTTGCTCGCCAGCGTGAGGCAGACGCCCATGGCGATGATCAGGAAGGTCGCGCTGGTCGCGCCGAACAGCAGGCCGCAGACCAGGATCGCCGCGGCCGCCGCGCAGATGATGGTTTTCCGTTCGATGCGGTCGCCGATGAAGAAGCCGATCAGCGGCCCGAGCGGCGAGGCGATCGCAATCAGGCTGGAAAAGAACAAGCTCTTGGTGATGTCGATCCCTTGCGCGATCAGCAGGGTCGGCACCCAATTGTTGAAGCCGTAGAAGCCGACCGTCTGGAAGATATTGAACACGCAGAGCATGATCACGCGGCCGCGCAAGGCGGGCGTCCACAGATCGGCGAAGCGGCCGGCGGGCGGCAGCGGCGCGGCGGGGCCAGGCGGCGGCAGCGGCCGGCCATATTCGGCGGCGACCTTGGCCTCGATCGTGGAAAGCACGCGATCCGCCTCGTCGAAACGGCCATGCTGGGCGAGCCAGCGCGGACTTTCCGGCAGGGCCCGGCGGATGAACCAGACGAAAACCGCCGCGTCGGCGCCGATCAGCACGATCCAGCGCCAGCCGTCGAGGCCGAGCGGCGCGCGCGGCACGAGAAGATAAGCGAGAAAGGCGATGATCGGCGTGCAGCAAAACGCGATCGCCTGGCAGCAGGCGAAGGCTTTGCCGCGCACGGTCTTGGGGACGATTTCGGAAATATAGGCGCCGATCGTGATGATCTCCAGGCCGAGCCCCAGCCCCGAGACGAAGCGCCAGAAATTCAGCCCGAACGCCGTGCTTTGGAAGGCGAGGACGATGTCCGCGGCGGTGTACCAGAGCAACGAATAGGTGAAAATGGCGCGCCGGCCGAACCGGTCGGCGAGATAGCCGCAGACGATTGTGCCGATGAACAATCCGGCGAACAGAGCCGCGATGAAGCTGGCGATTCCGGTCGTGCCGAAAAGGCCCGGCGTGGTCGGCGTCAGAATGCCGGCCTTGACCAAGCCCGGCGCGACATAGCCGGAGAACAGCATGTCGTAGAGCTCGAAAAAGAAGCCGAGGCTCAGAAGGACGACATAGGTCCAGATCGTCCGCGTCGCCGGCAAGCGGTCGATCCGCGCGACGATCGCGCCGGCCTCGTCGGCCGGTTTCGCCGCCGCCCCTTGGGTATTCATTTCATCCTCCTTGGGCGCTCTCTCGCCGGTCCGCGATGATGGGCGCATGGCCGGCGCGGAGCAAGCGCCTAGAACAGCCGCATGGCGACAAGGCCGGCGAGAATCAAGGCCGCCGCGCCGGCCCGGATCGGCGTCGCCGGCTCTTTGAGCACAACGGTCGCGATCAGGCCGGCAAACAGCACGCTCGTCTCGCGCAAGGCGGCGACCAGCGCGATCGGCGCGACGGTCATCGCCCAGATGACGATCCAGTACGCGGCCAGCGACATGACGCCGCCCGCCAAGCCCGGCGCCAGGAATTTCAATGCGGGCTTTGCGCCCTCGAAGCCGTAGCGCCAAAGACAGAGCGCCAGCATCGGAACGCCGTCCAGCGCGAACAAGGCGGCGGCATAGGCGTTGGCGTTCCCCGCGGCGCGTGCGCCGATCCCGTCGGTTACGGTATAGGCACAGATCGTCGCTGCGGTGGCGAGCGCGTAGGAGACGCCGACAAAGCTCGGCGCCGCCAGCC
>DATGLU010000677.1:0-4165 GCA_035294045.1 Roseiarcus sp.
GATCCGGGGGAGATGCGCGACGTCCGGGTACGTCACGCCTTTTGGCGGCGGCTCCGAAGGCCAAGTGCTGGCGATGACGGCGGCGACGTAGCTGCGAAGCTGCTCGCGCATTTGCTGCGTTTCCGGACCGTAGTCGCGCAGGCAGCGTTCGAACTGGGCGAGTTGGCCGGCATAGGCGCCGCGCGCGGCGTAGGCCATGTCGTAGCCGCTCTTCACGGAGGTCGTCAAAAGACCCAGCACGATCGCGGTGAAGGTCACCAGCAAGGTGATTCCGAGCTGGACCAGTTCAATCGCGTCGCGCGAGCGATGCTTCTCCGCCAGGCGGGAATTGACGAAGCTTCCGACCGCGGCGGCGGCGCACAGCAAAACGAGCAAAAGAAGCGACGAGCCGAAATGCCGCATGTCAGCCCCCCTCAGGCCCACCGCGCGCCCTCGCCGCCGACGAGGCAAACCGATCTTAAAGCGAAGAACGGCGAGTCCCGCAAGGAGGGCGGCGTTTGCGCCTTCGCCCGAAGCGGCGCGCGAAGCGCGGGAAAGGTCGCCTTCACGCTAATTTGCGAGCCTGCGCCGCCGGTTCGTCTTCAAACCTGCGCGAGCTTCCTGAATCGCGCCTGTGAATCAGCGCGAACCGGCATATTTTCGAACGGTTGGCGAGCGATGAGCTTGGCGTTGCTTGACCGCAGCGCCGTTTTATTTGCGTCGCCGACAAGTCAGCAATGCGGCAGTCGCGGGTTGCCGAGCGCGCCGCGCTATGGCAAGAGCCGACCGCTTAAGATCACGCAAGATCAGGATGCGATGCCTAATTTTTTTGGTCAAAACTTCAAAGATCGACAGACGGCCGCCGCCGAAGCCAAGAAAGCCCTAGCCGCCAAATTCCTCAGTAAGCCGCCCTTCAATCCCGAAGACCCCGCTTACGTCGAACGTCAGAAGCAACGCCGCGCCATTATCGAGGCGCGCGAGGAGCGCGAGGCGCAGCGGGCGGCCGAGCGCGCCGCCAAGGCCGCGGCGGAAGCGGCCCGGCGCGCCGAAGAGGAGCGCCGGCGCGAAGCCGAGCGCCTGGAGCAGGAGCGGCTCGCCGCCGAAGCGCGCAAGGCCGAAGAGGAGCTGCGCGAGTTGCAGCGCCAGGAGGACGCCAAGCGCAAGGCCGAGATCGAGGCGCAGAAGAAAGCCGAGCGCGATGCGCGCTACGCCGCTCGCAAAGCGCGCAAGGCGGCGCGCAAGGCCGAGCTCAAGCGCTATTACTGAGCCCTGTAGACGCGGCCGGGGCGCGTCAGCCGCTAAGTCTGTAGACGCGGCCGCTGGGCCGCGTCCGCCGCGCTCATCGAGCGCGGCTACAGTTCGTCGTTACTTCGTCGCCTGGATGCTGTCCGAAATCTTCTTCAGATCGGCGCCGTTGGCTTTTTCGCCTTCCGGCGAGCCCCAATAATAGAGCAGCAGGAATTTGCCGGCGGCGTTGGTCGCGACCAGCGTCAGGCTGATATTGGCGGGGCCGTCCTTGTCCTTGCCGGTGAACGTCATGTCGAAAGCGTCAAGATTGTTGATCTTGATCTGCTTGGTCTTCATCGAATTGGCGTCGATATCGACGCCGCTCTTGGCGAAGAACTTGATCCCTTCCTCGGTCGCCGTCTTCACGTCGTCCGCGGCGACTTGCTCGATCGCGACATAGATTTTGCCGTCGTCCGAGGTCCCCTCGACGCCGCCTTCGTAAGCCTCGGGATTCCAGGAATCGGGGATCGAAACCGTGGCGATCGGATCGTCTGCGGGAACCGGGAACGTCTTGGCCAAGGCGAGGCTGGGCAGCAAGGCGAGAGCGCCCAAGGCGATCAGGGCGGAACGGATCATGGCTCGATTTCCCCAGCAAGAGCCGCATGGCGCGGCCCGCCGATATTGGCGAAATCGCTCCGAGAGTCGAGCCGTGCGCCGCCGCCGCGCACAGCAAAGCCCGGCTCAGCCGGAAGCGGCGGCGAGCCGGGCGAAGCCGCGGTCGAGGTCCTCTTTCAAATCCTCGATATCCTCCAGGCCGACGGAAAAGCGCAAGGTCGGCCCGCCCGGCGCCCAGCGCGTGGCGGTGCGGTATTTCGTGCAGTCGAAGGGGATGACCAGGCTTTCGTAGCCGCCCCAGGAATAGCCCATGCCGAACAATTGCAACCCGTCGAGCAGCGCCGCGACGGCCCGCTCCGCGCACGGCTTCAGCACGATCGAGAACAGGCCGGACGAGCCGGAAAAATCGCGCCTCCAGATCGCATGGCCGGGATAGTCCTCCATCGCCGGGTGGATGACGCGCAGCACTTCCGGCCGCTCCTTGAGCCAACGCGCCAACGCGAGCGCTTGCCGCTCGGCCTCCTTGAGCCGCAGCTCCATCGTGCGCAGGCCGCGCAAAGCGAGGAACGCGTCTTCCGGGCCGGGCGGAATCGCCAGGGCGTCGACGGTGCGGTGAAGGCGCGGAAACCATTCCTCGTTGCCGCTGACCAGGCCGATCAGCAGGTCGGAATGGCCGGAAAGATATTTGGTGCCGGCTTCGACGGCGAGATCGACGCCATGCGCGTGCGGCGGGAAGAAGAGCGGCGTGGCCCAGGTATTGTCCATGATCACGCAAGCGCCGCGCGCCTTGGCCACGCCGGCGATCGCCGGCACGTCCTGCATGTCGAGCGATTGCGAGCCCGGCGCCTCGACGAAGACGGCGCGGGTGTTCGGCCGCATCAGCGCTTCGATCCCGGCGCCGATCGCCGGATCGTAATAGGTCGTCTCGACGCCCATCCGCTTGAGAATCGTGTCGCAATAAATGCGCGCCGGCTGATAGGCGGCGTCGGTGACGAGGAGATGGTCGCCGGCGCTCAGCGCGGTCGTCAAAGCGACGATGATCGCCGAAAGGCCCGAGGGAACGAGCACAGTTCCGGCCGCGCCGGATATCCCGCTCCAGGCTTCGCATAAAGCCTCTGTCGTCGGCGTGCCATGCGTGCCGTAGGTGTAGCGCTGGCTGCGATTCTTCAGCGTCTCGACATTCGGATAGAGGACGGTCGAGCCGCGGAACGGCGGGAGGTTGACGAAGCCCTGGCTCCCCTCGGCGTCGCGGCCGAGATGGACGAGCCGCGAGCGCGTGCGCAATTTCTTCTTGGCGGCGGGGGTAAGCCTGGTCATTTCTGCTGGAGCCTTCCTGTCGAGCGGGAAATTGGCCGCCGCCCGCCTTCCCGTCAATCGCCGCGCCCCTTCCGCCGCTGCCGACGGCCGCATAGGATTGCGCCGTTCACCTGTTGCGGGAGGCTCTTCAAATGAGAAATCTAATCGCCGCTTTGGCCGGCGCCGCGCTTTTTTGCGTCGCTTCGGCCGGCGCCGAGGCGGGCACGCTGGATCAGATCAAGCAGCGCGGCGTCTTGAATTGCGGCTCCAATCCGGGCCTCGCCGGCTTCGGCCTGCCCGACGACAAGGGCGTGTGGAAGGGCCTCGATGTCGATGAATGCCGCGCCATCGCGGCGGCGATCTTCAACGATCCGACCAAGGTCAAATTCCTGCCGATCAACGCCAAGGACCGCCCAACGATTTTGGCGTCGGGCGAAATCGATGTCCTGATCCGCAACACGACCTGGACTCTGTCGCGCGAGACCGGCGGCATGTTCTTCACCGGCATTAACTTTTATGACGGGCAGGGCTTCATGGTGAAGAAGAAGCTCAACGTGACCTCGGCCAAGCAGCTTGACGGCGCCTCGGTCTGCGTGCAGCAGGGCACGACGACCGAGCTCAACCTCGCCGACTATTTCCGCGCCAACAATATGAAGCTGGAGCCGGTCGTCTTCGCCACCGACGAGGAGACGGTGCGGGCCTATGACAGCGGCCGCTGCGACGCCTATACGACCGATTCTTCAGGCCTTTACGCCGAGCGGCTGAAATTGTCGGTTCCGGACGACAACATCGTCTTGCCCGAGATCATCTCGAAGGAGCCGCTCGGCCCGTCGGTGCGCAAGGACGACATCCAATGGTTCCAGATCGTGCAATGGACGCATTACGCGCTGCTCACCGCCGAGGAGCTCGGCGTCACCAAGGCCAATGTCGATGAGAAGCTGAAATCGGACAATCCGAACGTGCGCCGCCTGCTCGGCGTCGAGGGCGATTTCGGCAAGGGGCTCGGCCTAACCAACGACTGGGCCTATCGGATCATCAAAGCGGTCGG
>DATGLU010000678.1:0-3212 GCA_035294045.1 Roseiarcus sp.
CACCTGCTCGACGAATACGCCGCCGGTGCGTTCGAGCTCCCACGGGCCGGGCGTCGCCGAGACATGCACCGTCTGCGGCCGCATCGCCTCCCATTCCTCGAAGCGCAAGGGCCGGTTGTCCATGCAGGACGGCAGGCGGAAGCCGTATTCGGCGAGCGTCGCCTTGCGGCGATAGTCGCCGCGATACATGGCGCCGATCTGCGGCACGGTGACATGGCTCTCGTCGAGAAAGACGATGGCGTTGTCAGGCAGGTACTCGAACAGCGTCGGCGGCGGCTCGCCGGGACGCCGGCCGGTGAGATAGCGCGAATAGTTCTCGATGCCGGCGCAGGAGCCGGTCGCCTCCAGCATTTCGAGGTCGAAAATCGTGCGCTGCTCCAGCCGCTGCGCTTCGAGCAGCCGGCCGGCATGATTGAGATAATCGAGCCGCGCCTTCAGCTCCTCCTTGATCGCCTTGACCGATTGCAGCAGGGTCGGCCGCGGCGTCACGTAATGGCTGTTGGCGTAGACTTTGACGAACTCCAAGTCCTGCGTCTTCTTGCCGGTCAGCGGATCGAATTCGACGATCGACTCGATCTCATCGCCGAAAAAGCCGATCCGCCAGGCGCGGTCCTCATAGTGGGCCGGGAATATCTCGAAAGAATCGCCGCGCACGCGAAAGAAGCCGCGACTGAAGTCGCCCTGCGTTCGCTTGTACTGAAGCGCGACGAGGTCGGCGATGAGCTGGCGCTGGTCGATCTTGTCGCCGAGCTTCAGCGAGAAGGTCATCGCGGTGTAGGTCTCGACCGAGCCGATGCCATAGATGCAGGAGACCGAGGCGACGATGATCGCATCGTCGCGCTCGAGCAGCGCGCGCGTCGCGGCGTGGCGCATCCGATCGATCTGCTCGTTGATCGAGGATTCCTTCTCGATATAGGTATCGGTGCGCGGGACGTAAGCCTCCGGCTGGTAGTAATCATAGTACGAGACGAAATACTCGACCGAATTGTTCGGGAAGAAGCTCTTGAACTCGCCATAAAGCTGCGCGGCGAGCGTCTTGTTCGGCGCCAGGATCAAAGCCGGCCGCTGCGTACGCTCGATCACCTGCGCCATGGTGAAGGTCTTGCCCGAGCCGGTGACGCCGAGCAGGACCTGGTCGCGCTCGTTGGCATTCAAGCCGGCGACGAGCTCGTCGATCGCCTGCGGCTGGTCGCCCTTGGGCTGGTATTCGGAGACGATCTTGAACCTGACGCCGCCTTCCGATTTTTCCGGCCGCGGCGGGCGATGCGGCGTCCAGGTCGGCCGATCGCGGATATTGGGATCGCCGAGCTCGAGCAGGGTCTTGAGCGATTCGACGGTCGCCGTGGCGCCGGTCATGCCGCGCGGATGCAGGTCTTCGTCCGCATCGGCAAGATCGCGGGCGAAGGCGACCGGCGCTTCGGCGAAGCCCGGCGGCTTGTCGATCAAAGCCGGGTTGAGCAAGGCGGCGAGATGCTCGTCGAGCGGCCGGCCTTCCGGCTTGGAGGCCTTGGCCCGCGTCGGGCGGGTCGGCGATTTCGGTTTCTTCGGCATGGCGGCAATATGGGGCGAAAGGGCGGTGCGGGAAAGAGACGGCGGATCCGGCTTAGCTTGCGTCGCCGCCAGTTCATGACAGCAGAGTCCGCCCGCCGAGGCCGCGGCTTACCCTCACCCCAGCCCTCTCCCGCAAGCGGGAGAGGGGGCGCGCCGCGGCTTGCATCGGCAGCCGCGCTTCAGCCGCGGTAGGCGACCGCGGCTACAAGCAAGGGCCGGCGCTTTGGAAGCCTGATCCAACAGCCAACGGCAATCGTCCTGCCCCTTGTTCGACTTGCCCTGCGGGCGGCGTCGAACAAGGGGCAAGGACAGTTCGATATTTATTAGAGGGAGGTTGCGCGGCGCGGGGCTGCCCTGTAGGCGCGGTCGCTGACCGCGCCGCTTGCGCCGTCGACTTTCTAACGCGAAATGGGGCGCGCAGCCACGCCGCGGTCAGCGACCGCGGCTACACCCCTGCGCCTTGCCCGCGCGGCCAGCGAGATAGCGCGCCAGGGTGGGACCGAGCAGCAGAACCATGACGAAGCGCGCCGTCTGCATCGCCATGACGAAGGACACGTCGACATTGCTCGACGAGGCGATGATCGCAACCGTGTCCATGCCGCCGGGGCTGGTGGCGAGATAGGCGGTCAGCGGATCGGCGCCGACCGTCGCGGTGAGGAGCAAAGCGAGGCCCCAGCAGAAGCCGATCAGGACGAGGATCGACAGCACAATTTGCGGCAGGGCGCGCCAGGCGTGCAGGAGAATGCCGCGGGTAAAGCCGAGGCCGATGCTCCAGCCGATCAAGGCGTAGGCGATGGCGAGCAGCGCTTGCGGCAGCTCGATCTCGATCAGGCCGAAGGCGTGCAGCAGCGCGCCGGCGGCGAGCGGCGTCAGCAGCGCCCCGGCCGGCAGGCGCAGCAGCCGTCCGGCCACCGCCCCGCAAGCGGCGAGCGCCAGCGTCTCGGCGAGGGCCGGCCAGCGGACCGCCGCCAGCCAGGCGACCGGATGCGCAGCGCCCGATCCGGCGAGCCAAAACCGGGCGATGAGCGAGGCCGCCGTCGCGACGAAGACGACGCGCAGATATTGCATCAAAGCGACGGTCTGGGCGTCGGCGCCGTAGGCTTCGGCCATGATCATCATCGCGCTGGCCGCGCCGGGCGAGGTTCCCCAGATCGCGGTCGAGCCGGGGAGAACGCTCCACCGGCTCATCAGCCAGCCGATCAAGCTGCTCGCCGCGATCACCGCCGCAATTGCGGCGAGAAACAGAGGGCCATCCTTGAGAAAAGCGGCGACGATCGCGGGCGTGATGGCGCGCGCGATCAGGCAGCCGAGGATAGCCTGGGCGGCGTAATAGAGAGGCCTTGCGACGCGGAGCTCGCCGCCGCTCGTCCGCAAGACGATGCCGGCGACCATCGGCCCGAGCAGCAGAGCCGCCGGCAAGGCCAGCCATTCGAGCACGGCCGCGGCGACGGCGGAGCCGGCGAGGAGCAGCGCCCATTGCGCCGGCGGCGCAAGGGACGCAAGAGCGCCGCTCGGCGAAGTGACAGCCATGGGTTCCGATCGCCTTCGAGGCAGGAGGAGGCGCGAGCGCGCAGAGTCGAGCGCCGGCGGCGCGGCCGTTCCGATTCGTCCGGACGGCTGTCGAAACAGTAGACGACGAGCGCACGCGCCCGCAAATCGCC
>DATGLU010000679.1:0-5938 GCA_035294045.1 Roseiarcus sp.
CGCCGCTTGCCGGGCGGGAACGGAAACCACGCCGCCTGCCGCAGCGGCGCCCGCGCCAGCTCCGGCCGCTGCGCCGGCCCCGGCCGCAACGGCGCCGAAGCCGAAGCCGATGGCCGCGCCCAAGCCGATGGCCGAGCCTACCGGCGCCGGCGAATTCCAGACCGAAGCCGAAGCCAAGGCCAAATGCCCGACCGACACGGTCGTCTGGGTCAATACCAAGACCGGCATTTACCATTTCGCCGGCACGCGCAGCTACGGCAAGACCAAGCAGGGCGCCTATATGTGCGAAGCGGACGCCAAAGCCGCCGGCCGCCGCGCGTCGGAAAAGGAGAAGCATCCTTAAGGCGCCGACGCCCGGCATCCTCGCCGCGTCCCCGGAAGGGACGCGGCGTCCGCGGTCGAGCTTTCTCGCGAGCGACAGGTCATGATCGAGCGAAGCGTCCGTTGCCTCGGACCGCACGGCTTCCACCGGATCGTCTATAGCGAATGGGCCGGGCCGGCCGGCGCGCCGACCCTTGTCTGCATGCATGGGCTGACGCGGAACGGAAAGGATTTCGACCTCGTCGCCGAAGCGCTCTCGGCGCGTTACCGCGTGATCTGCCCGGACGCGCCGGGGCGCGGGCGCAGCGACTATCTCGCCGCGCCGGAAGATTACGCCTACCCGGTCTATGTCGCCGATCTGGCGACGCTGATCGCCCGGCTCGACGTCGAATCGCTCGATTGGCTCGGCACGTCGATGGGCGGCCTGATCGGCATGATGCTCGCCGCCCAGCCCGGCTCGCCGATCCGCCGTCTGGCGATCAACGATATCGGCGGATTCATCCCCAAGGCGGCCTTGGAGCGCATCGGCTCCTATGTCGGGCTGGACCCGAGCTTCCCCTCGCTCGAAGCGATGGAGAAGGCGGTGCGACGGAATTATGAGACCTTCGGGCCGCTGACCGACGCCGAGATGCGCCGCCTGACCGAAGTCAGCGCGAGGCGGCGGCCGGACGGGTCCTATGGCTTCGCCTATGATCCGAAGATCGCAATCGCCTTCAAATCGGCGCCGCTCCAGGACGTCGATCTGTGGCCGGTTTGGGACGCCATCAAATGTCCGGTTCTGCTGCTGCGCGGCGAAAGTTCGGACGTGCTGCCGCGCGAAGTCGCCGAGGAGATGACGCGGCGCGGCCCCAAGGCGAGGCTCGTCGAATTTCCCGGCGTCGGCCACGCGCCGGCGCTTTTCTCAGGCGAGCAGATCGCGCCGATCCGCGATTTTCTCGTCGGCTGAAGGATTCGCGACGCTGGACAAGGCCGGCGCGCCTACCTATAAACCGCCCGCCGCCGCGGTTCGCCGCACCGGCCACGCCCAGGTAGCTCAGTTGGTAGAGCATGCGACTGAAAATCGCAGTGTCGGTGGTTCGATTCCGCCCCTGGGCACCATGACCACCAATCCGCCGCGCTTTTTTTAGAGCGAAGAACGGATTTCTTCAGGGTCTTTCTCTATCACCCCATCGCCAACGCGGCGGCTCGCCTTTCGCCCAGCACACGCCGATGAGCAGCGCTGAAAGGACGACGATATAGGCGACATATTCAGGCAGGAATTTTCTTGGCGGAAATAGAAACGCGCCGAGGACGACGAGGCCAGTGAAGGCCGCCAGCGCCAGCCAGCCTTGCCATGCGATCGGCAAGCCCCATCCCCATCCATAGCGCTTGGCGGGAAACCAATATCGAGGATCGTTTGGCATAGGCATCGCCAATCCGAACTTAGTCTCATTGAGGCGAGCGGTCACGCGGCTTAGCTCAATTGCTTTAGAGTGTGCGTCGCGCTAGCGCAAACGATGGAGCGCGACGCGAAAGAGGCTGGACGCGAGGGTAAGCTCGCACTCGAAAGACTCCGAGCGCCACGCGCCGCATTTACGAAAGTTTCCTCGGATCATCACACCGAAGAACTTGTCGCGGATTACGCGAAATCCGAAACGGCCGCGCGAGCCTCAATCGCAACAGCGGCGGCGGATGCTTTCCGCCGACAGACTGGGGAGAGCGGTCAGCGAGGCTTCGGCAAGGCGACGACGGCTAGCTCTTTCAATCGATTGTTTTTCACTCGAAATCTGTCGGGTTTTCGTCCGAGTCCGGCGAAGACTTGGCTCCAATTTGCTCTTGCTTCCGCTATAGCCTCGGATACTGAACCCGCCTTTGATATTTCGCGCTCAATCAGTTCGAAATCACGAATCCATTCAATGATATACATGAAGCTCCGTCCTCGCGTCGAGGCGAGCTCCGCCAACATCACGTTGTTTTTGCGGATCGTCTCGTCGGGTTTCAAAACCGCACGAGAGGGCGAATCGTTCCGGAGAATTCCTCAATTTAGGCGCGCAATCGGACAAAGAGCCGAGTTGGCACTCGATTTGCAAAATTGGCGGGGTCAAGGCGAAAGTGGCCAAATACGATGAGAGCCGCCGGCGGCCATTGGCGCGGTCACGATTAGCCGCGCTCCGCCTCGGCCTTCAAATTTTTCCGAGCCGCCGCTAGACTTTTTCCTTCGCGCTTGCGTTTGGGCATTGGGATGAATTCGCAGAGAGATTCGCATCCGGCTGATCCGGCGCGCGAATTCCTCGCCGGCGGCGGCGAGATGGGCGCGCTGATGCGCGGCTTCGATTGGAGCCGCTCGCCGCTCGGCCCGCCCGAATTCTGGTCGCGCGGCCTCAAAACCGCGGTGCGGATCATGCTCACCTCGCGCCAGCCGATTTGGATCGGCTGGGGGGCCGAGCTGACCTATCTCTACAACGATCCCTATAAGTCGATCATCGGCGGCAAGCACCCTTGGGCGCTCGGCCGCCCAACGGCGGAGGTTTGGCGGGAAATCTGGGACGATATCGGCCCGATGCTGGCGACCGCGATGAAGGGCGACGAGGGCACTTACGTCGAAGAGCAGCTCCTGATCATGGAGCGCAGCGGCTATCCTGAAGAAACCTACTATACGTTCTCCTATAGCCCGATCCCGGACGACGACGGCGCGCCGGGCGGCATCATCTGCGCCAATACCGACGACACGCGCCGGGTGATCGGCGAGCGCCAATTGGCGCTGCTGCGCGAACTGGCCGCCGCGACCGCCGATGCGCGCACGGTCGAGCGCGCCTGCCAGCGCAGCGCCGATGCGCTCGCCACCGACCCGAAGGACTTGCCCTTCGCGATGATCTATCTCGCCGAGCCGGACGGCCGCGCGCTCTCGCTCGTCGGCTCATGCGGCATCGCGCCGAATCCGCTCTCGGCGCCGCAATCCGTACCGCTCGGCGCGTCGGCGAAATGGCCATTCGCCGCGGCCATACAAAGTCACAAGCCGATCGTCGTGAGCGACCTCCGCGGCCATTTTGGGACGGAGTTCCCGAAAGGCGCCTGGGACGAGAGCCCGTCGCATGCCGCCCTCATCCCCATTCCGTCAAGAGGCGAAACCGCGCGCGCCGGCGTCCTTGTCGCCGGCCTCAATCCATTCCGCCTGTTCGATGACGACTATCGGCGCTTTCTCGACCTTGCCGCCGGCGAGATCGGCGCGAGCATCGCCAATGCGCAGGCTTACGAGGAGGAGCGCCGGCGCGCCGACGCGCTCGCCGAGCTCGACAAGGCGAAAACGCTGTTCTTCTCCAATGTCAGCCATGAATTTCGCACCCCCCTCGCCTTGATGCTGGGGCCGATGGAGGACGTTCTCGCCAAGGCCGCCGATCGCCTATCCGCCGAAAATCGTCATCTCATCGAGATCGCCCACCGCAACGGCGTCCGGCTTCTCAAGCTCGTCAACACGCTTCTGGATTTTTCCCGCATCGAGGCGGGCCGCGTGCAGGCCAGCTACGAGCCCGTGGATTTGGCCGCCTTCACCGCCGAACTCGCCTCCAATTTCCGCTCGGCGATCGAGCGGGCCGGCCTTCGCCTGATCATCGATTGCCCGCCGCTGCCCAGCCCCGTCCATGTCGACCGCGACATGTGGGAGAAGATCGTTCTGAACCTCATCTCCAATGCTTTCAAATTCACCTTCGAAGGCGAGATCGCGGTTGAGGCGAAGCCGTCGGCGGACGGCGCCTGCGCCGAGATCACGGTGCGCGACACCGGGACCGGCATCGCCGCCTCGGAAATCCCGCACCTTTTCGAGCGCTTCCGCAGGGTCGAAGGCGCGCGCGGCCGGTCCTTCGAAGGCAGCGGCATCGGGCTCGCCCTGGTCCAGGAATTGGTGCGCTTGCATAGCGGAACAATCCGCGTCGAAAGCGAGCTCGATCGCGGCAGCCGCTTCACGGTCTCCCTGCCCTTCGGAATCGCGCATTTGCCGGCCGATCGGATCGGCGCGGCGCGAACGCAGAGTACGACCCGGATCAGGGCCGAGAGCTATGTCGACGAAGCCTTGGGCTGGGTGAGCGAAAGCGCCAGCGCGGCCGTCGACGGCCCGCTCTCTCCGGTCGCGGAAGACCTCGGCGCCGTCGCTCCGCTGCCCGGCGCGACCGGCCAACGGGTCCTGCTGGCGGACGACAATGCCGACATGCGCCACTACATTCAGCGCCTCCTGACCTCGGCGGGCTTTCGCGTCGAGCCGGCGCCGGACGGCGAAGCCGCCCTGGCCTCCGCCCGCCGCGTCAAGCCTGATCTGGTGATTTCCGACATCATGATGCCGAGGCTCGACGGATTCGGCCTCCTCTCGGCGTTGCGCAACGATCCCGATCTGCGCGAAATTCCGGTCCTGCTGCTCTCCGCCCGCGCCGGCGAAGAGGCCAAGGTGGAGGGCCTCAAATCCGGCGCCGACGACTATTTGACCAAGCCGTTCTCCGCTCGCGAAATGCTCGCGCGCGTCGAGACAAATCTCCGTCTGGCGCGGTTGCGGGAAGAGAGCGCTCGCGCGCTGCGCGACGAGGCGCTGATCCTCGAAAAGCTCAACGAGACCGGCGCGGCGATCGCCGCCGAGATCGACTTGGAGCGGGCGGTGCAGGTGGTCACCGACGCCGCGACCGCGCTTTCCGGCGCCGCTTTCGGCGCGTTCTTCTACAATGTCGTCGACGCGAACGGCGAAGCCTTGCTGCTTTACACGCTGTCCGGCGCGCCGCGCGAAGCCTTCGCCAGTTTCCCCAATCCGCGCAACACGCAAATCTTCGGACCGACGTTCCGCGGCGAAGGCGTGATGCGCTCGCCCGACATCACCCAGGACCCGCGTTTCGGCAAGAACCCGCCCTATTACGGCATGCCCGAAGGGCATCTCCCGGTGCGAAGCTATCTCGCGGCCCCGGTTTTCTCCCATTCCGGCGAGGTGATCGGCGGCTTGTTCTTTGGCCATCCGGAGGCGGGCCGGTTCGACGAACGGGCGGAGCGGCTGATCGTCGGCATCGCCATTCAAGCCGGCATCGCCATCGACAAGGCGCGGCTCTATCGCTCGGCGCAGCAGGAGATCGAGCAGCGCAAGCGGACCGAAGCGGCGTTGCGCGAAAGCGAAGAATCGCTGGAGCGGAAGGTCGAGGAGCGCACCGCCGAATTGCAGGCCGCCAACGACCGCCTGCGCGCCGAGGCGGCCGAGCGGGCGCGAGCCGAGGACGCGCTGCGGCAAGCCCAGAAAATGGAGAGCATCGGCCAGCTCACCGGCGGCGTCGCCCATGATTTCAACAATCTTCTGACCGTGATCAGCGGCAATCTGGAGACGATCCAGCGCCATCTCGCCAATCCGACGTACGATCCGGCGACTTTGGAGCGCGCGACGGACAACGCGATGCGCGGCGCCCAGCGCGCCGCCTCGCTCACCCAGCGGCTGCTCGCCTTTTCCCGCCAGCAGCCGCTCGAGCCCAAGCCGCTCGACGTCAGCAGGCTGGTCAACGGCATGTCGGACCTGCTGCGCCGCACGCTCGGCGAGCAGGTCGCCATTGAGACGGTGCTGGCCGGCGGCCTGTGGCGCGTGCATGCCGATCCCAATCAGCTCGAAGTCGCGCTACTCAAT
>DATGLU010000680.1:0-4698 GCA_035294045.1 Roseiarcus sp.
CCGGAAGGCTAAGCCCGCAAGCGGCGCACGACGTCATCTGGCATCGGCCGGCTCTTCAGCCGGCCGTCCGCCTCTTCAACGACCCAGACGCGCGTCTCGCGCGCCTCGACCGCGAGCTCGCCCTTGTTGAAGAGCTTGTGCTCGATTTCGAAGCTCGATCGCCCCACCGTCGCCACGGCGGTGACGATCTCGATTTCGTCGCCATAGCGAGCGGGGCGGTAGAACGTCGCGCGCGTGTCGACCAGCGGGATGCCGGCGACGCCATAGATCGTCCGCATCGCCGCTTTTTCGACGCCAAGTCTTTCGCGCACCAGGAGCGAGGTCGACCAGTCGAAATATTCGAAGAAGCGCGGATTGAAGACGATGCCGGCCGGGTCGCAATGGCCCCATTCGACGGTCAGCTTGCGGGTGAAGGACGCCGGCATGCTCGTTTCCGGTCTCTCTAAATTTGGCGCATCCCCTCTCCCGAAGGGAGAGGGGCAGGGGTGAGGGGACCGGCGTCACAGGATGAAGCCAGGCGTGGAAGCGGGCCTCCGAACGTACTTTGAAAGCTATCCACAGTCAGTACCCCTCACCCCCGTCCCCTCTCCCTTCGGGAGAGGGGGCTTCCATCATGCCGCCTTGGCGCTCTCGATCAGCAGCGCGATGCCCTGGCCGCCGCCGATGCAGGCGCTGGCGATCCCGTAGCGCAGGCTTTTGCGCTGCAATTCGCGCGCCAGGGTCAGCGCCAGGCGCACGCCGGTCGCGCCAAGCGGATGGCCGATGGCGATCGCGCCGCCATTGACGTTGAGCCTGTCCTCATCGAGACCGAGCTCGCGGATGCAGGCAAGGACTTGCGCGCCGAACGCCTCGTTGATTTCGATCCGGTCGATCTGGTCGAGTTTCATCCCGACGCGCTCGAGCAGCGCCCGGATCGCCGGCGCCGGACCGATGCCCATGATTTCCGGCGGGCAGCCGATTGCAACCGCGCCGATGAGCCGCGCCAGCGGCCCCTTTCCCTTCGCCTTCAGATAGGCGCCGCTGGCGACGACGACGCCCGCGGCGCCGTCCACGACGCCGGAAGAATTGCCGCCGGTCTGCACGCCGCCGAAAGCCGGGCGGATTTTAGCGAGGGTCTCGCGCGTCGTCGGCCGCGGATGGGTGTCCTCGGCGACGCGCTCGACCTTGCGATCGAGCGCGACGCCGCGGTCCTTGCGGCCTTCGCAGCGGAAGACTTCCGAAGAGACGGGTACGATCTCGCCGGCGAAGAACCCCTCCGCGCGGGCGCGCAGCGCGCGCTCGAAGGAGCGCTCGGCATAAGCGTCGACCTCGGGCCGGCCGATCTGATATCGCCTCGCAAGATTCTCCGCCGTGCCGCCCATGGTCACGTCGCAGGACGTATCGAGCAAAGCCTCCCAGAGAAAATCCTTGAACTCGACCTGGCCCATCCGGAAGCCGCCGCGATGGGTATAGGCGGCGACCGGGTTGCGGCTCATCGATTCGGTCCCGACGCAGAGCGCGGCCCCGACGCCCTTATGCGCGATCGCGTCGCAAGCCTGCGCGATGGCTTCGACGCCTGTGCCGCAAATGCGCTGCACGAGATGAGCGGGCGTTTGTTCCGGCGCGCCGCAATAGAGGCCGATATGGCGCGGCGTCATATAGGCGTCGAAGCTCGCCTGGGCCATCGAGCCGGCGATCACCGTGCCAATGTCTTCGCCGGAAACGCCGCTTTTCTCCAGAGCGGCGCGGCCGGCCTTTATCCCAAGATCGATCGGCGAGACCGGGGCCAGCGGCCCGTTGAGATCGGCGAACGGGGTGCGCGCGCCGCCGACGAGAAAGGCGTCGTCCCAAGTCGAAAAGACGCCGGGGTGAGCAAGAGTCATCGGTCAAGCCTCGCTGGCGCAGATGACGCGCGATGAGAAAGGCCGCGCATAGAGCTCCTCGACAAGCGCGGCGCGGCAGGTCAACACCGCGCGCTGATTGATCGAGCCCTTGTCGGTGATCTCGCCGCGATCGAGCGAGGGCGGCTCGTCGAGAAGCAGCAAGCGGGCGACGCGATTGGACGAGCCGGTCGCGGCGGCGGCGAAGGCGTTCAGTCTGCGCTGGATTTCCGCCGCCAGCGCGGGATGCGACAGGATCGCGCCGATCTCGCCGGCGCCGCCGCAAAAGGCGCGGCATCCGTCGAGATCGGGAAAGGCGAGGAGCGTGACCTCGTCGCGATTAAGCCCGGCGACCACCACGTCGCGGAAGAGCGGCGCGAAATGGGCGATGGTCCGCGCGCGCAACGGGCCGACGCTGACCCAGGTCCCGGTGGCGAGTTTGAAATCCTCGGCGATGCGGCCGTCGAACAGGAAGCCCTTGGCGCGATCCGCCTCGTCGATGAATTTCAGCGCGTCGCCCATCCGGTACCAGCCTTCATCGTCGAAGGCCTTGGCGGTCGCCTCCGGATCGCGCCAATAGCCGTCGGTGACGGCCGGCCCGCGCACCCGCGCCTCCCATTTGCCGTCGACCGGCGCCAGCTTCAATTCGACCCCCGGGACCGGCAGGCCGAGATGGCCGGATTTGGAATGTTCCGGCGCGCAGGCGAGGGCGAAAGGCCCGGTCTCGGTCGCGCCGAGGCCGGTCATCATCGGCACGCGCTGACCGAGCGTCTCGACCGCCGCCGCGTCAAGCTCGTCCCAGACATGCTGGGCGAGGCCCGCGCCGGCGAAGAAATTCATGTTGAGCCGCGAAAAGAAGGTCTCGCGCAAAGCGCGGTCAGCGCGCAAGCGCGGCGCCAATTCCTCGAAGCCCTTCGGCACGTTGAAATAGACGGTCGTCGCGATCTCGCGCAGATTGCGGATCGTCGCCTCGATCCCTTTCGGCGTCGGCCGGCCCTCGTCGATATAGAGCGAGCCGCCATTGTAAAGGACGAGGCCGAAATTGTGGTTGCCGCCGAACGTGTGGTTCCACGGCAGCCAATCGACCAGGGCCGGCGGCTGCTCTTTCAGAAAGCGGAAGTAGTTGGCGATCATCTCCTGGTTGGCGGTCAGCATACGCTGCGAGTTGATCACGCCTTTGGGCAGAGCGGTCGAGCCGGAGGTGAAGAGGATTTTCGCGACGTCCGCGCCGCTTATCGCCGCATGCGCCCGCGCGACGGCCGCATCGTCCGGCGCGGCGGCGAGAAGATCGGCGAAGGCGGTCGCGCGCCGGCCGCCAGGAGGATTGCGTGTGAAGACGATCTCGGCGTCGCCCGGCGCGACGGCCGCCAGGGCTCGGCCATAGAGGGCGCCGTCGCAGGCGAAGACGAGGCCGGGCGTCAGCTTGCCGGTTATATGGGCGAGTTTGGAGAAATCGCCGGCGATCGTCGAATAGGCCGGCGAGATCGGCGCGTACGGCACGCCGACATGCAGGCAGGCGAGCGCCAGCAGCGCGTGCTCGATATCGTTGCCGGAAAGGATCATGACCGGCCGCTCGGCCGAAAGGCCGCGCCGCAACAGGCCGGCGCCGATCGTCCGCGCCGCGCGATAGGCTTCGCCATACGAGACTTTGCGCCAGTCG
This sequence comes from Roseiarcus sp., assembly GCA_035294045.1. Classification (GTDB taxonomy): domain Bacteria; phylum Pseudomonadota; class Alphaproteobacteria; order Rhizobiales; family Beijerinckiaceae; genus Roseiarcus. The sequence continues at coordinate 3,520 of DATGLU010000680.1, forward strand.
CCCGCGCCGGCGCGCTCGGCCATCCATAGGCGGTCGGGCGCGACGCTGGCGAAATGGACGAGGCGCTCGGTGAGCTTCTCGGGGTGCGGCCCAAGCTTTTCGACCGGCGTCACCAGGATCGCGCCGTCGCCGCGCGTCTCGAAACGCGGGGCGTTGGAGCCGATCGAGAAAGGCCGCAGCGGCGCGGTCCTCGGATCGCGCTTAGGGCCGATCGCGCTCGCGGCGCCCGCCATGACCTTCCCTCCCTCTGCTGTACCAACCCTGTCATTCCCGCGAAAGCGGGAATCCAGACTGACCCGGCTTTCGAGCGCGGCGGCTCTGGATTCCCGCTTTCGCGGGAATGACACAGCGCCGTTCAATCCTTCGGCGCGACCTTGCCGGCGCGCTTTTCGAGAAAAGCCCGCATCCGCGCTTTCGCCTCGGAATCGTCCTGCGCGATCGCGCTCATCAGCGCTTCGATCAAATAGCCCGAGGCGCGGTCGCCGTCGGCGATGCGCGGCAGCGCCTGGATCAGCGCGAAATTGGTCCGCCCGGCATTGCCGGCGATCGCCCGCGCGAGCTCGACCGCCTTGGCGAGACCTTCGCCGTCGGCGACGACGTAATGCGAGAAGCCGAACGGATAGCCTTCCTCGGCGCGATAGACGCGGCCGGTCAGCATCATCTCCATCATCCGCGAGGCGCCGATCAGCCGCGGTAGCCGCACCGAGCCGCCGCCGCCGACGAAAATGCCGCGCTGGCCTTCAGGCAGCGCGTAGAAGGCGGAGCGCTCGGCGACGCGCACATGCGTCGCCGCGGCGAGCTCCAGCCCGCCGCCGACCACCGCGCCATGCAGCATCGAGACGACCGGGACGCGGCCGAATTCGATCGCCTCGAAGGCGCGATGCCACAGGCGCGAATGATCGATGGCCTCGTTGAGGTCCTTCTCGGAGAGTTCGGATAGGTCGAGGCCGGCCGAGAAATGCTCGCCCGCGCCATGCAGCACCGCCGCTTTGGCGCTTGGCGGAAGATTGCGGAACGCCGCCTCCAGCGCCAGCACCGCTCGATCGTTCAGCGCATTGCGCTTTTCCGGCCGCTCCAGCCGCAGGATCGCGATCTCGCCCTCGATCCGCGTCGAGACGAGTTCTGGCGCTTTGACGGGGGAGGAAACGGTCATGGCGGCGCCTGCTCGTAATTGTTATT
>DATGLU010000681.1:0-3454 GCA_035294045.1 Roseiarcus sp.
CATATTATAAGGTAGCTTATATTAAGCCAGCTTCCTCGGTTGGAAATTCTTCTCTCCATGTCGCAAACCTCCCTTTTGGCGGCCGCGCCCGCCGCGCAAATCGCGGTCGCGAAAAAGCCGATGAGTCCGGCGCGCGAATTCGTTTTCGCGATGCACGACGTCGCCCGGCTTCTGCGCACCCTCGCCGACCAGCGCGCCCGCGCGCTCAATATGACCCGAGCGCAATGGTCGGTGCTCAAGCGCCTGGAGATGAGCCAGGGCGTCAAGCAAGCCGAGCTTGCCGAACTGCTCGACCTTCAGCCGATCACCCTCGCCCGGCTAGTCGACAAGCTGGCCGGCCTCGGCCTGGTCGAGCGCCGCGACGACCCGAACGATCGCCGCGCCAACCGGCTCTATTTGACCGAGGCCGCCGCGCCGGTGCTGGAGCGCTTGAACGAACTCGGCGAGGCGCTGGTCGGCCAGGCGCTGAACGGATTCGACGCGTTCGAGATCGCCGCGCTCGGCAAGAGCATGGACCGCATCAAGACCAATTTGAAACGTGAATTGAACTGCAGGGGTTGATCCAAAGTGTCGCAAGTCAAGCCTTTCCCGCGCGATCGCAAGGACGACGCCACGCCGGCGCAACCCGCGCCGGTCCCCAGCCCTGCGCCCGACGCGGCGCCGCCTTCAGCGCCGGCGCAGCGCCCCGGCCCACAGCCGGCCGAGGCGCCGAAGCGGCGCCGGCGCGGCTTCTCGCGTTTCGTACTGCTGATCGTCGTGCCGGCGCTGGCCTTGGCCGGCGGCTTTTATTGGTGGCTGTCGAGCGGCCGCTATGTCTCGACCGACAACGCCTATATCGGCGCTGACAAGGTCCTGATCACGCCGCAAGTGACCGGCCCGATCATCCATGTCGATGTCGTCGAAGGCCAGCATGTCAAGGCCGGCGACAAGCTCTTCGAGATCGATCCCGCGCCGTACCGCACCGCCCTCGCGCTCGCCAAGGCGCGGCTCGAAGCGGCGAAAAATCAGTACGCCAATCTGCAGCTGACGTTCAAAGCTAACGCCGAGCAGGTGAAGATGAGCGAGGAGGCGGTGCGCGTCCGCCAGGCCGATTTCGATCGCAAGTCGCAACTGGCGAAGTCCGGCGCCGGGACGCAGAACGACAAGGATACATCGAACGCCGCCCTGATCCAGGCGCAGCAAATCCTCGCTTTCGTGACCCAGCAACAGCAGTCGGCGGCGATCCAGCTCGGCGGCAAGCCCGACGCTCCGCTTGAAGAGTTTCCTGCCTATATCGAGGCCAAGGCGCAAGTCGAGGACGCCGAGCGCAACTTGCGCAATACCGAGGTCGTCGCGCCGATCCCTGGCGTTGCGACGCAGGTGCCGCAAATCCAGCTCGGCCGCGTCATCGCCGCCGGCACGCCGGTCTTCTCGATCGTCAATGACCGCGATCTGTGGATCGACGCCAATCCGAAGGAATCCGACTTAACCTATGTTCGGCCGGGCCTGCCGGTGACGATCTCCGTCGATACGTTCCCCGGCCGGACCTGGCGCGGCAAGGTCGGCGCGATCGCGCCCGCGACCGGCGCGCAATTCGCCATCCTGCCCCCGCAGAACGCCAGCGGAAACTGGGTCAAGGTCGTCCAGCGCGTGCCGCTGCGCGTCGAATTCAATCCCGACCAGGATACGAGCGATCTGCGCGCCGGCATGAGCACGGTCGTCGATATCGATACCGGCCGCCAGCGCACCATGGCCGGCGTCTGGGCCGAGATCGTCGCGATGAAAGACGACCTTTTCGGCTCGCTGATTTCCAAGTCCAAGGCCTCGCCATAAATGGACGATCGCGCCGCCATAGAGGTCGATCCGCTCGTCCGGGTCATGCTGACGATCTGCGTGATGATGGCGACCGTCATGCAGGCGCTCGACACGACCATCGCCAATGTCGCGCTGCCCTATATGCAGGGCGCGCTGTCGACGACGCTCGACCAGGTGAATTGGGTCCTCACCTCGTACATTGTCGCGGCCGCGATCATGACCTCGCCGATCGGCTGGCTTTCCGCCCGTTTTGGCCGGAAAAAGCTGTTCATCACCTGCGCGGCCGGATTCACCGTCGCCTCGATGCTTTGCGGGGCGGCGCAGAGCATCGATCAGATGGTGCTGTTCCGCCTGCTGCAAGGCGTATTCGGCGCGGCGCTCGTCCCATTGTCGCAGACCGTGATGCTCGACATTTATCCGCCGTCGCGCCGCGGCTCGGCCATGGCGATCTGGGGCATGGGCGTGATGCTCGGGCCGATCATGGGCCCGACACTCGGCGGCTGGCTCACCGATAATTATTCCTGGCGCTGGGTGTTCTTCGTCAATCTGCCCTTCGGCGTTCTGACCGTGCTCGGCCTTTCCGCCTTCATGTCGGAAAGCAAGACCAATCGCCAAGTGCCGTTCGCCTGGTTCGGTTTCCTCACTTTGTCGCTGGGCATCGGCGCTTTGCAGATGATGCTCGATCGCGGCGAGGACCAGGGCTGGTTCGGCTCGACCGAGATCATCATCGAGGCGGTTCTGGCGGCGGTCGGCTTCTATTTCTTCATCGCCGATTCCATCACCTCGCGCCGGCCCTTCATTCCGCTCGGCGTCTTCGCCGACTGGAATTTCGCCATCGCGCTGATCTTTATGTTCCTGATCGGCGTCATTTTGCTCGCGACCATGGCGCTGGTGACGCCCTATCTGCAAAACCTGATGGGCTATCCGGTCTTGGCCAGCGGCATGCTGCTTGGTTCGCGCGGCCTCGGCACGTTCTTCTCGATGACGGTGGTCGGCCGCCTGCTCGCCAAGATCGACGCGAGGCGCTTGATCTTTTTCGGCCTGCTCCTCTCGACCATTTCGCTTTGGTACATGGTCTATTGGTCGCCGCAAAGCTCGGCGGAATCGATCGCGCTGATCAGCATCATGCAGGGCGTCGGACTCGGCTTCGTCTTCGTGCCGCTCAACACGCTGGCCTTCGCCACTTTACCGGCGCAGCTCCGCACCGACGCGACCGCGATGTGGACATTGATCCGCAATCTCGGCTCGTCGATCGGCATATCGATCGTCATCGCCCGGCTGACCTCGATGATCACCACGTTCCACAGCCAGCTCGCCGAGCAGATCTCGCCGTTCAACGACGCGCTGCACGCGCCGGGCGTCGCCAATATTCTCTCGACCAAGACCGACTCCGGCCGGGCGATGCTCGACGGATTGCTGACGCAGCAAGCGGCGATCATGGCCTATTCCAACGATTTTCTGTTGATGACCTTCGTCAGCCTCGCCGCCTTTCCGCTTCTCTTCATGATGCGCTCGTCGAAAGCGGCGGCCAATCGCCCGCCGAGCGGACGCGACGGGCATGCGGCGGTGATGGATTAAATCCGCGCCGCGCCTCAGATCGCCAGCCGCGCGGCGAGCGGCCGCATAACCCTAAAGGGCTGAGGAACATACGATCGCCCAT
>DATGLU010000682.1:0-4240 GCA_035294045.1 Roseiarcus sp.
CGCATCCAGGCGTCTGGCGGCTTGAGCGAGGCCGACATCAACCGGATGGTCAAGGACGCCGAAATGCACGCCGCCGAGGACAAGAAGCGGCGCGAGATGGTCGACGTGAAGAATCGCGGCGAATCGCTGATCCACGACGCCGAAAAGTCGCTGAAGGAATATGGCGACAAGGTTTCTTCGGCCGATCGCAGCGCGATCGAGGCGGCCGTCGCCGCGCTGAAGAGCGCGCTCGAAGGCGAGGATGTCGAGGCCATCAAGGCCAAGACCAACGACCTCACGCAGGCGCAGATGAAGCTCGGCGAGGCGATGTACAAGGCCCAGCAGGCGAGCGGGCCCGAGGCCGGCGCGCAGGCCGCGAAGGACGACGTGATCGACGCCGACTTCAAAGAGGTCGGCGACGACGACAAGAAGAAATCGGCTTGACGATTAAAGGACGGCGGCTTTGGGCCGCCGTCCTTCATTGCCGAGCCCGGCGCCGCATCCGCCGCGCCGAGGCGGGAGAGCGGCGACTTCCACCTTTCCATTGGAGCGAATATCTGAAATGGATGGGCGCTTAAGACGGGGCGGACTCGGGTTGCGGCGGCGCGGGGCCGCGGCGGGGCGCCTTGAGCGATGAACCGGGCTGAAGCAGACGTGGCCAAACGCGACTTCTACGAATTGTTGGGCGTCGCCAAGACCGCTTCCGATGCGGATCTCAAATCGGCCTTCCGCAAAGCGGCGATGCAGTGCCATCCGGACCGCAATCCCGGCGATCGCGCCGCCGAAGCGCGCTTCAAGGAGCTGAACGAGGCGTACCAGACGCTGTCGGATCCGCAGAAGCGCGCCGCTTATGATCGTTTCGGCCATGCCGCCTTCGAGCAGGGCGGCGGCTTCGGCATGGGCGACGGCTTCGCGTCGTCGATGGCCGACATATTCGACGATCTGTTCGGCGACATGATGGGCCGGCGCGGCCGCAACGCGTCCGGTCGCGAGCGCGGCGCCGATCTGCGCTATAATCTCGAAATCACGCTCGAAGAAGCCTATCGCGGCAAGGCCGCCTCGATCCGGTTACCGACCGCGGTCGCGTGCGAATCCTGCGCCGGCTCCGGGGCCAAGCCCGGCTCCAAGCCGCATGCCTGCAAGACGTGCGGCGGCCATGGCCGGGTGCGCGCCCAGCAGGGCTTTTTCGCGATCGAGCGAACCTGCCCGACCTGCCATGGCCGCGGCCAGATGATCGACAACCCTTGCGAGGCCTGCGGCGGCTCGGGCCGGGTGACGCGCGAGCGCAACCTTTCCGTCAACGTCCCTGCCGGGGTCGAGGACGGCACGCGCATCCGTCTTTCCGGCGAGGGCGAGGCCGGCCATCGCGGCGGGCCGCCCGGCGATCTCTATATTTTCCTGTCGATCAAGCCGCACCCCTTCTTCCAGCGCGACGGGGCCGATCTTTACTGCCGGGTGCCGGTCTCGATGGTCCAGGCGGCGTTGGGCGGCGAATTCGTCGTCCGCACCTTGGACGGCGGCGAAGCGACCGTGCGCGTTCCCGAAGGCTGCCAGTCCGGCCGGCAATTGAAGCTCAGGGGCAAGGGCATGCCGGCTTTGCGCTCGCGCGACATCGGCGATCTCTATGTCCAGGTCAATGTCGAGACGCCGCAGAATTTGACGCGCCGCCAGCGCGAATTGTTGGCCGAATTCGAAGCCGAATCATCGACGAAAACTCACCCGGAAAGCGCCGGCTTTTTTTCCAAAATGAAGGAATTCTTCGAGGGGCTCGGCAGTTCTTGACGCCGCAGAGCGCCGGGACGCCGACAATTTAAGAGGCTTTCGTGTACGATCCGGTGAAGCGGCTCGATCGGGGCTCCGGCGCGCGCGCGCGTTCCAAGCATCCCTTTGTCGATGAAGCCCATTTCATCAAGACCCTATTTGAAAGCCCGCGCGTCACCGGCGCCGTCTCGCCATCGGGGCGATTTCTCGCCCGCGCCATGGCCCGGGCCGTCGAGGCGCGCGGGGCGGGCCTTGTCGTCGAGCTCGGGCCGGGCACCGGGCCGGTCACCAAGGCGCTGATCGAGCGCGGCGTGCCGGCCGAAGACCTGGTTCTCGTCGAATACGAGACCAGCTTCTGCCGCCTGCTCGCCGAGCGCTTTCCCCAGGTGCGGGTCCTGCAGGGCGACGCCTATCGCTTGGCGCAAAGCTTGGCCGGTCTGCGCGGCGAGCCGATCCGCGCCGTCGTGTCGAGCCTGCCGCTCCTCAACGAGCCGCCGTCCCGCCGGCTCGACCTGATCGCGCAGGCTTTCGCCCTGATGGGGCCGCGCGGCGTCTTCGTGCAATTCACCTATGGCGTCGGCTCGCCGGCGCCGCGCCGCGTCGGCGCGCTGACTTTGGCCGCCGAGGCGAGCGCGCCGATCTGGCTCAATCTGCCGCCGGCGCGGGTCTGGACCTACCGCGTCGCCGCCGCCGAAGCCGCGCCGCCGCGCCGTTTGCGCGACAAGGCGAGCTGCTTGGCCGACGAATGGGCCGAGCGCGCGGAAGCGGCGGCGCGGGCGCTGAAAGTGCGCCGCGACGAGATCGGCGCGAAAGCCCGCGTCCGCGCCAAGGCGCTCGCCAAGCTGCGCGGACGTACTTTGGATTTTTAACGAAAAGCCGCCGCAAGCGGCGCGTCGCCCTCACCCCAACCCTCTCCCGCAAGCGGGAGAGGGGGCGCGCCGCGGCCTTCATCAGCCGCCGCGCTAATCCCTTCTCCCGCTTGCGGGAGAAGGTGGCCGCGGAGCGGCCGGATGAGGGGAAGCCGCGGCGCAAGCAAGTCGCTAATAGTACGTTTCAACGGAAAGCGAGCCGCGATGCCTCATCTATTGCCGCCGCGCGAACGCCTGATCGTCGCCTTGGACCTGCCGCGCGTCGAAGAGGCCGAGCGGCTTGTTGAAGAGCTCGGCAATGTCGTGGTCTTCTATAAAGTCGGCATGGAGCTCGCCTATGGCGGCGGGCTGGCGCTGGTCTCGCGCCTCGCCGCCGGCGGCAAGAAAGTCTTTCTCGATCTCAAGCTGCACGACATTCCGAACACGGTGGAGCGCGCGACCGCGCAGGTCGCCCGGCTCGGCGCGACATTCCTGACCGTTCACGCCTATCCGCAGACGATGCGCGCCGCAGTCGCCGGCGCGGCGGGAAGCGGGCTGAAGCTGCTCGCCGTCACAGTCCTCACCTCCGCCGACGATTCCGACCTCGCCGAGGCCGGCTATGCGCTCGACGTCAAGGCGCTGGTCAGGAAGCGCGGCGCGCAAGCCAAAGCGGCGGGGATAGACGGCCTCGTCGCCAGCGCGGCGGAAGCGGCGGCGCTGCGCGCCGAACTCGGCCGCGACATGCTTCTGGTCACGCCGGGCATTCGCCCGAGCGGCGCCGGCGCGGGCGATCAGAAGCGGGTCGCAACGCCGGCCAACGCCATCGGCGACGGCGCCGATTATCTCGTCGTCGGCCGCCCGGTCGCCGCCGCCGCCGATCCGCGCGGCGCGGCCGAGGCGATCGTCGCCGAGATCGCCTCAGCGGCCGGCTGAGCCTCGCCACTCCCACGAACAGCGGGAATCCAGCGCGGCCTATCCCGCAAGCGCGGCGGCTCCTATCATTCCCGCTTTCCGCGAGAATGACAGGGAGGTTCCTTCCAAGGCGCGCGAACTTGCTTTAGGAAGGCGATCTTTCCGCCAGACGTGAAAACAGCCGAGAGGAAGCGCCATGCCCAAGGGCTATTGCATCGTTCGGGTCGACATCCACGACCCTGAAGCCTACGCGCTCTACGCCAGGGAGGCGACCGAGGCGATCAAGAAGCATGGCGGCCGGGCGCTGGCGCGCGGCGGCGCGTACGAGGCGATGGAAGGGCAGGCGCGGGCGCGCAACGTCGTCGTCGAATTCGACAGTTTCGAAGCCGCACGCGCCTTCTATCTTTCCGAAGAGTACCAGCGCGCCAAGAAGAAACGCGAGCACGCCGCGACGGTCGAATACGTTATTGTGGAGGGGGTCTGATCATGGCCAAGGGCTATTGGATTGCGCATGTCGACGTGAACGATCCCGAAGCGTACAAGGCCTATACGGCGGCCAACGGCGCCGCCTTCGCCAAATACGGCGCGCGCTTCCTGGTCCGGGCGGGGCAGAGCCGGCAGGCGGAAGGACGCTTGCGCGCCCGCCATGTCGTGATCGAGTTCAAGGATTACGAAACCGCGCTCGCCTGCTACAATTCGCCGGAATATCAGGCCGTCATGAAGCTGCGCGAAAAAGCCAG
>DATGLU010000683.1:0-3684 GCA_035294045.1 Roseiarcus sp.
CCGTGATGGACGTCGAAATCGACGACGGCGACCCGCTCGGCGCCATGGACGGCGCGCGCATGACGCGCCGCGACCGCGGCGTTGTTGAAAAAGCAGAAGCCCATCGGCGTCTCGGTCTCGGCGTGGTGGCCGGGCGGGCGCATCGCGACGAAAGCATTGGCGCAGCGCCCGCTCATCACGGCGTCGACGGCGCGCGTCGCGCCGCCGGCTGCGCGCCGCGCCGCTTCCAGCGTTCCCGGCGACATCGCCGTGTCGGCGTCGAGGCGCCGCAAGCCTTCCTGCGGCGCGGCGCCTTCGATCGCGGCGAGATAAGGCTCGCTGTGGACGCGCAGCAGCGCGTCGCGGCTGACCAGCGGCGCCGTCTCACGCGCGAGCAGCGCAAAGCGCTCTTCCTCGAGCGCGCGCTCGATCGCCTGGATGCGCTCGGGCCGTTCGGGATGGCCATAGCCCGCATGATGGTCGAGAGACGCCGGATGCGTGAGGAGTATCGTCGTCACGGGCGCTCCCTCCTTGGCGCGGCGCGGCCGCGTTTACGTCAAGATCGCGCCAAGCAGCGGGGCTGTCCACCGGCGCGGCGCATTTGTGAAGGATAGGACGAGAATGTGGAGCGGTCGCGACCGCAGGCCCCCACGCGCCTAGCCGGGCGGCGGCTCAGGCTGGCATTTCAGCGCGCGGACCCGCTCCTGCGCCTCGGCGAGCAGGCTCGGCTCCTGGCTGAAGGCGCGCATCAGGACGAAGCCTTGATTGGTCGCCGATACGATCCGCAATTCCGGCGGCGTCTCGTCCTCGCTGTCATGGGCGGCCATTGCGCGCAATTGCTTGTCGGTCACAACGAGCGCTTCGAGCGCGTTCTGCGTCGCGGCGCGATCCGTCAGCGCATAATAAATTTCGCCGCGCCGCGTGTGGAAGGAGAGCGACGAGAATTCATAGCGCGCGACCGGCGCTTTGACGCGAACCGGGCCGTCCGTGAGGTCATAGCGACAGAACGCCGCCGCGACCGCCGGATCGAGATAGGGGAAGAGGCGGGCTGCGGGCGAGCCCGCCTCGGGAAGCAGGATCGTCGCATTGATCGGCCCGAGATTTGATAGCCGCGCGAATGCGTCGTTCGAGGCGTAGAACGGGATGATCAGGATCGCCACGATATGGACCAGGCCGGCGGTCAGCGCGGCGCCCAAGACGATCGTCGCAATGTCGATGATGGTCCTGCGCATCGTCGCCGCCACGCGCTTCATCGGCAGCTCTCCCGGACGATGCGGGGCAGGGCGTCCTTGTCGATCGCGGTGGCGGTCGCGCTGAACGGCGTGTCATAGAGGCGGAGCACGAGATAGAAAGGCTCGCTGACGCCGATCGGCAGCCAATTGCCGGCGCGGGCGCTCGCCGAAACCGCGATGGCGAAGCCGCCGTCGCTGTCGCGCAGAATTTCGCTCGATCGGAAAACCAGCCGCTGCGCTGGATTGGGAATGGGAAAACCGCGGCGGTCGACGACGCCGATCGTCCAAAAACGCGCCGCCGGAACTTTACGGCCGACACGGTAGAGGCAATGCGGATTGAGCGCGGTCCCGGAATCGTCGACCCGCGCGACGAGCTGCAGGCCCTCGCCCGGCGCGAGCGGAATTTCGCCGCTGCGCTCGATCGCGTCGCGCGTATAAGGATCGGCGCCGGGCGTGCCGGCCTTGGCCGCGGTCGACCACGCGCCAATGCGCGTCGTCTCGGCGCCGCGCGACAGACGCAAGGCCGATTCCGCCGACCATAGGCCGGCGGCAAGGCCGAGAGCGCCGGCGATGAGCGTTTTGGCGAGAACGTCCAAAGAGTACGTCCGAAACTTTCCTCCCCCGTGAAGCGAAGCGAAACGGGGGAGGGGAACCGCGCGTCAGCGCGGTGGAGGGGGCCGCCGGCGGTTGGGGATTGTCTGAGAGGCCGGAGCCCCCTCCACCATGCTTCGCATGGTCCCCCTCCCCCGCTTCGCGGGGGAGGAAAGGCGCCCGTCCTCAGTTCTTCGCCTTGTCGACCAGCTTGTTCTTGCCGATCCACGGCATCATCGCGCGCAACTTCTCGCCGACCGCCTCGATCTGATGGGAATTGTGCTTGGCGCGCATCGCCTTGAACGAGGTCTGGTTGACCTTGTTCTCGAGCATCCAATCGCGGGTAAACTTCCCGGACTGGATATCAGCGAGGACGCGCTTCATCTCCGCCCGCGTCTCCGGCGTGATGATGCGCGGGCCGGTGACGTATTCGCCATATTCGGCGGTGTTGGAGATCGAATAGTTCATATTGGCGATGCCGCCCTCATAAATGAGGTCGACGATCAGCTTCACTTCGTGCAGGCACTCGAAATAGGCCATTTCCGGCGCATAGCCGGCCTCGACCAAAGTGTCGAAGCCGTTGCGGATCAGTTCGACCAGGCCGCCGCAGAGCACGACCTGCTCGCCGAAGAGATCGGTCTCGCATTCCTCGCGGAAGGTCGTCTCGATCACGCCGGCCCGGCCGCCGCCGATCGCGGCGGCGTAGGAGAGGCCGAGATCATGCGCGTTGCCGCTCGCGTCCTGGTGGATGGCGAGCAGGCAAGGGACGCCGCCGCCGCGCAGATATTCCGAGCGCACCGTATGGCCGGGCCCTTTCGGCGCGACCATCAACACGTCGAGATCGGCGCGCGGCTCGATCAAGTTGAAATGAACGTTCAGGCCATGCGCGAAGAGCAGCGCGGCGCCCTTCTTCATATTGGGCGCGAGTTCCTTGGCGTAGATGTCGGCTTGCAATTCGTCGGGCGTCAACATCATCACGACGTCCGCCCATTTGGCGGCCTCGACGACGCTGAGGACCTTGATCTTCTCGGCCTCGGCTTTCTTGGCCGAGCTCGACCCCTCGCGCAAAGCGGTCGCCACCTCTTTGACGCCGCTGTCGCGAAGGTTGAGGACATGGGCGTGGCCCTGGCTGCCATAGCCGACGACCGCGATCTTCTTGCCCTTGATCAGATTGAGGTCGGCGTCTCGATCGTAATAAACGCGCATGTTCGATCCTTCGCTGGCGTTGAAGAACGCTTGAGGCTTTGGCGGAAAATCTCGTCGCGGCCCGCACCGGGCCAAGCCGAAGCCTCTTAGGGAAAAGGCGCCGCGCGATCAAGCGATAGCCGTTGAAGCGAAACGGTCTGCCCCGCGTCATTCCGGCGAAAGCGGGAATCCAGCGCGGTCTAGCCTCGGAACGCGGAGGCTGTCTCGATTCCCCTTGCGCGGGAATGGCAGCAATCGGTTAGAACCCGGAGAAACGTTCGCGTATTCGCCGAAAGCAAACATTTGCTTCTTATTTTCTGATTTTCAGAATATACTTAAGCGATGAGCTCCTGCGCCGATCCCGCCTTGGCCACGGCCGAAACCGACCTCGCCAAGCGCGCCGCCGCGGCGGTCGAGGCAATTGTCGAAACCGGCGCCGCATTGCTCGTCGCCGAGCCTTGGCGCGCGAGCCGGATCGTCCGCGGGGCTGAAAGTCTGTCCTTCGAGGCGCTTCGAAACGAAGTCGCGCGGCGTCAAGCTCTGCCGCCGCCTGCCGATTTCAACCGCGCCCTCGCTTTGGCCCAGCTCGCCCGCGCCTTGGACCACGAGGCCTTCGCCGCGGCGTGGATGCGTTCAACGCGCCGCGCCGGCGACTTTGGGCGACTCGAGGCGATCGGCGTGTCAAAGCAGGGGGAAT
>DATGLU010000684.1:0-2043 GCA_035294045.1 Roseiarcus sp.
TACGCTGTGATGATGACCGCCCATCGCAAGGGCGCCTGCGTCGTCGCGGTCTTCGCCAAGGACGTCGCCGAGACCAAGGCGACGCGGGCGACCGAGGCGGGCAAGGCCAAGGGCTATCCGCTGATGTTCACGACCGAGCCGGAGGAGTGACTCCCGTCATTGCGAGGAGCGAAGCGACGAAGCAATCCATTCGTAGGGCGGCGCTCGACGAATGGATTGCTTCGCTGCGCTCGCAATGACGGGGAGTCAGGTCAGCCGTGAAAGCAGCGCGATGAACTGCGCGCGCTCGCGCTCGTTGAGCGGCGCCAGCGTCTCCTCGGTGATCCGCTGCGCGATCGGCTTCGCGGCCTCGTAGACCTTCTCGCCTTGCTCGGTCAGCGCGACGACGAGGCGCCGGGCGTCGGTCGGGTCCGGGCGCGTCGCGGTGAAGCCGCGCTTGGTGAGGCGGTCGATCACGCCCTTGATGGTCGCCGCGTCCATGGCGGTGAGGCGGCCGAGCAGGTTCTGCGAGGAGGGGCCGATCTCCTTCAGCTTGGCGAGCGCCGCCCATTGCGTCGGCGTCAGGCCCTCGACCATGAGCGAGGCGAACAGCGTCGTGTGGCGCTGCTGCGCCTGGCGCAGGACGAAGCCGACCTGCGCGTCGAGGATATACGCGTCTTCGGTCTTTGGCTTTTCGTCGTTCATCACAGCCTCAATGTCATTCCCGCGCAAGCGGGAATCCAGTACGATCTTGCCCGCGAGCGCGGCGGCTTCCGTATTCCCGCTTGCGCGGGAATGGCGCAAGCCTTACAGCGCAAGATAGGCGTCGCGAATATCGGGCCTCGCGTCGAACTCGGCCATCGTACCGGCAAAGCGGATCCGCCCTTTCTCGATCACCGCGACGCGGTCGGCGACCAGCCTGGCGAAATGCAAGTTCTGCTCGCTGATCAGAAGGCTTAAGCCTTCGCGTTTCATTTCCAGGATCGCGGCGATCATCTGCTCGACGATTTTCGGCGCGAGGCCCTCGGAAGGCTCGTCGAGCAGGACGAGCGATGGGTTGCCCATCAAGGTCCGCGCGATGGTCAGCATCTGCTGCTCGCCGCCCGAAAGGCGGCCGCCGAGCCGGCCGCTCGTTTCGGCGAGGTTCGGGAAAATCTCGAACAGGCGCTCCATCGTCCATTGCGGCGCGCCCAGCCGCGGCTTCTGGCGGCCGACTTCGAGATTTTCCGTCACCGTCAGATCGGCGAAGATGCGCCGGTCCTCCGGCACATAGCCGAGGCCGCGGCGGGCGATCTCGTAGGGCGCGAGCCGGACGAGGTCGGTGCCGTCGAAAAGAATCGCGCCGCTGCGCCGAGCGATCAGGCCGAGTATGGCGCGGAAGGTCGTCGATTTGCCCGCGCCGTTCCGCCCGACCAGGGCGACCGCCTCGCCGGCCGCAACATCGAGCGAGACGCCGAAAAGGATATGGGCGCGGCCATAGGCGGCGTCGAGATTGCTGACGATGAGCTTGGCGCGCTCGGTCAATGCGCAGCTCCGTAGAGGCTGCCGGCGCCGAGATAGACCGCCTGGACCTGCGGATCGGCGCGCACCGAAGCGGGCGGCCCCTCGGCGATCAGGACGCCGCGATTGAGCACGAGGATGCGGTCGGCATAGGCGAAGACCGCGTCCATGTCGTGCTCGGTGAAGAGCACGCCGATCTTCCTTTCGCGCGCGATCTGGGCGACCAGCGCCATCAAGGCGCCGCGCTCCTTCGGCGCCATGCCGGCGGTGGGCTCGTCCATCAGCAGCAATTTCGGCTCGTTGGCGAGCGCCAGCGCAAATTCCAGGCGCTTGAGATCGCCATAGGCGAGCTCGCCGCAACTCCGCTCGGCCTGCTCCTTCATCCCAACCAATGCGAGCAGCGCAGCCGCCTCTTCGGCATAGAAGCGGCCGGCCCAGCCGAGCAGGCGAAACTGGCGGCGATGATGCGACAGCAGCGCGACCTGCACGTTCTCGGCGACCGACATCGAGGCGAAAGCGGCGGCGACCTGGAAGGTCCGGCCGACGCCGAGACGCCAGATGTCG
>DATGLU010000685.1:0-2235 GCA_035294045.1 Roseiarcus sp.
CGCAAATATCCAGAAGGACGGCACGTATTCGGTGGTGCCGCGCATGTGGGGCGGCGTGACCAGCGCGAAAGAATTGCGCGCCATCGCCGACGTCGTCGACCAGTTCCGGATTCCGTCGGTCAAGGTGACGGGCGGCCAGCGCATCGACATGCTCGGCGTCAAGAAGGAGGATTTGCCGGCGGTCTGGGCGGAGCTCGGCAAGGCCGGCTTCGTCTCCGGCCACGCCTACGCCAAGGGCTTGCGCACCGTGAAGACCTGCGTCGGCTCGGAATGGTGCCGGTTCGGCACGCAGGATTCGACTGGCCTCGGCATTCGCATCGAGAAATTCATGTGGGGCGCATGGACGCCGGCCAAGGTGAAAATGGCGGTCTCGGGCTGTCCACGCAATTGCGCCGAGGCGACCTGCAAGGATGTCGGAATCATCTGCGTCGAATCCGGCTATGAAATCCATTTCGCTGGCGCGGCGGGCCTCGACGTCAAGCAGACCGAGATTCTGTGCTCGGTGAAGAACGAGGCGGAGGCGGTCGAGCATATCGCCGCGCTCGTCCAAATGTATCGCGAGCAGGGCCGCTATCTCGAGCGCATCTATAAATGGGCGAAGCGGATCGGCCTCGCCGAGATTCGCCGGCAGATCGTCGAAAACGCCGAAAAACGTCGAGCCTATTTCGAGCGCTTCGTCTTCAGCCAGAAGTTCGCCCAGGCCGATCCCTGGTCGGAGCGCGCTTCCGGCAAGGACGGACACGAATTCCGGCCGATGGCGACGATCGGCCTCTTGGCGGCGGCGGAGTAACCCGATGAGTTGGATCGCGATCGGCGCCGTCGCCGACATACCGCTGCGCGGCGCGCGCTGCGTGGCGACGCCGGCGGGTAGGGTCGCGGTGTTTCGCACCGCGGCCGACGAAGTTTTTGCGCTCGAAGATCGCTGCCCGCACAAAGGCGGCCCTCTGAGTCAAGGCATCGTGCACGGCGCCGCGGTCGCCTGTCCGCTGCACAACTGGGTCATTTCGCTTCAGACCGGCGAGGCCTTGGGTGCGGACGAAGGGGCGGTTCGCACGATCCCTGTGAAGCGCGAAGGCGACGACCTCTTCCTCGCATCCGAGGCGCTGGCGGACCGAGCCGCGTGACCGGCGCGAAAACGACAACCGTCGCGACGACATGCCCCTATTGCGGCGTCGGCTGCGGCATACGCGCCGAAACCGGCGCTGACGGCGCGCTCAGCCTTCGCGGCGATCCCGATCATCCGGCCAATTTCGGCCGTCTCTGCTCGAAGGGATCGGCGCTGGGCGAGACGATCGGGCTTGAGGGACGATTGCTCCATCCGACGATCGGAGGTCGGCGAGCGAGTTGGAATGAGGCGCTCGATCTCGTCGCTTCGACCTTCTCTCGCACGATCGCCGACTATGGGCCGGATTCCGTCGCCTTCTATGTCTCCGGGCAGCTGCTGACCGAGGATTACTACGTCGCCAACAAGCTGATGAAAGGCTTCATCGGCTCGGCCAACATCGACACCAATTCGCGCCTGTGCATGGCGTCGGCGGTGGCCGGACATCGCCGCGCTTTCGGCTCGGATACGGTGCCGGGGACGTACGAGGACCTCGAACTCGCCGACTTGGTCGTTCTGGCGGGCTCGAACCTTGCTTGGTGCCATCCCGTCCTCTACCAGCGCATCGCTGCGGCCAAGGTCAAACGGCCGGAGATGCGGGTCGTGCTGATCGATCCGCGCCGCACGATGACCGCCGACATCGCCGATCTTCATCTCGCGATCCGCGCCGACGGCGATGCCGCGCTCTTCGCCGGACTTCTTGCCTATCTCGCCGAGCATGGGGCGGTGGCGGAGGATTACGTCGCAGCTTTTACGACGGGCTTTGCGCAAGCCTTGGCGGCGGCGCGCGCGTCGAGCTTCGAGGAGATCGCGACGATGACCGGCCTTCCGTCTGGGCCGCTCATCGCCTTCTATGAGCTCTTCGCGCGCACGGAAAAGACCGTCACCGTGTACAGCCAGGGCGTCAACCAGTCCTCGTCCGGGACGGACAAGGTCAACGCCATCATCAATTGCCACCTGGCGACCGGGCGCATCGGCCGTCCAGGCATGGGCCCTTTCTCCGTCACCGGGCAGCCCAACGCGATGGGCGGGCGGGAAGCGGGGCTGCTGTCGCACCAGCTGCCCGGCTACCGCTTCGTGGACGACCCCGGGCACCGCGCCGAGGTCGAGCGCTACTGGGGCCGCCGGCCCGG
>DATGLU010000686.1:0-2359 GCA_035294045.1 Roseiarcus sp.
GGCGGCATGAGGTGACCTTTTACGCGTAAGCTGGGTTGAGAGGGGAAACGTCTTCGGCGGTCGGCGCGACGGCGCCGCGCGGCTGTTCCGCCGAATTGGCGCGCACCCGCAAGCTGAAGCATGAGCCGCGGCCGAGTTCGCTGGTCACGGAAATGCCGCCGCCCATCGCTTCGCAATAGCGGCGGCTGATCGCCAGGCCGAGCCCGGTGCCGCCATACTTCTTGGCCGTCTCCGGGGTCGCCTGGCCGAAATCCTGAAACAGGCGTTGCATGTCCGACTTGGAGATTCCAATGCCGTTATCCTTGACCGCGACCTCGATCCAATCGCCGGTCGCATCGCGGCGCCGGGCCGCGGTCAGGCTGATGACGCCCTTGCTGGTGAATTTCGCCGCATTGCTGAGCAGATTGAGAAGAACTTGCCGCAGCTTCGTCGGGTCGGTGGAGACGAGGCCGAGACCAGGCGGCGCGTGCAGCTCGAAGGCATTGCCGTTGGAGCCGATCAGCGGCTTGCCGGTGGAAGCAATATCGTTCAGCAGATCGTTGAGATCGAACGTGTCGATGTTGAGATCGATGCGGTCGGATTCGATTTTCGAAATGTCGAGGACCTCGGTCACGAGCGAAAGCAAATGCTTTCCGGCGCTGTTGATGCGCTTCAAATCCATGAGCCTTTGGCCATCGGCCCCCGCCGCCATGGCGTCTTCGAGAAGGATTTCGCTATAGCCGATCACCGCGTTGAGCGGCGTTCGGAATTCATGGCTCATTTTGGCGAGAAAAATCGACTTCGCGCGATTGGCCGCGTCAGCGACCTCCTTGGCGCGGTGCAGCCTGACTGAGGTTTCGCGATGGCGCTCGCTCTCCTGCTCCAAGTCCGAGCGCATGGTCATGATGTTGGCGTAGAAAATCGCCATCCACGACATATAGACGGTGGCCGCGAGGATCGACACCCAGCCGACAGTCGACAAAGCCGCGAGCGGCACCAGTTCTGGAAAGCCGTAGCGCAAGTAGCAGAAAATGAAGGCGGCGATGTGCGATGAAAACAAGGCGGCGATCAAGACGGGGCGGTGAGACAGATAGAAGAACCCCAAGAGCAGGCTGACGATCATCCAGGGCAGGAGCGGCGAGCTGACCCCGCCGTAATTGTACGCCCCGAACAAGGAGACGAAGAGCAGGATTTGCACCGAGGCCGTCGCAGCGAGTTCAAGGCTGCGGCTCCATTTGAAGACGAAGGGGAGCAGCCAAAACGACCATGAGCACAGGACGACCGTCCAGCACGCGACGCCATGGCTTTTGTCGGTGAGATACAAGTAAACCGGCACGGGCTGCGACATCAGCGGCCCGAACAAGTGCGTGAAGACGAAGTTTCTAGCAACCGCGCGCTCAGACCGCTCGAGCGCGGCCGCGTTGGGGATGAACCAGTCCAACGCGCTAAAGAACCAATCCCACTTCATGTCGACCGCCCCGGCGCGACGCCGAAATTTATTGGCGCGATCCTATTCTTCGCCCATTTAAGATTCCGTTTCCCCTTGATGGTGAAACAAATGCAAACCGCGCTAAAATTACGAGAAAGCCGCGCTTTACGAAGGTTCCGCTTAACCGGCCATTAAGCGCGCATTGAAATCTTACGTACCACGAAAGCGTTCGTCAGCGCGCCGATGATGGAATACTTCAGCGCACGCTGCTTGAGCGCAACGCTTTACTTAGGTTAACGATTCATGTCTACGACATCGGCTTTTGAAAGACTCAACAATTTCGTCGACTGGTTCATCCCGACCGACGTCATCGGCGACGTCGAGATGCGCAAGCAGGCGCGCATTTTTCTTTACAGCCATGTCTTCGGCCCGCTCATCGGCAATACGGTGCCGCTGGCGCTCTATCTTTTCGACCCCAAGCCCGGCTATCAGATCGCCGTCCTCGCCGCCGCGATCACCGCGTTCTGGGCGTTTCCTTTCGTCCTGCGCGCCTTCGGCCACTACTACCTCCTGGCGACGATCTCGGTCGAAAACCTGATCTTCTGCATTCTGTGGAGCTGCTATTTCTACGGCGGCGTCACCTCGCCAACGCTCCCCTGGGTGCTGACGATACCGCTGCTGGCGCTGTTCTATGTCGGCTCGTCGCCGAAGATGCGATTGGTCGTCCTGTCGCTTTTCGCCGCCAATCTCGTCGTGTTCCTTTATCTCTACAATGTCGGCCAGCCGGTCAGCTCAATGCCGGTCGGCGCGATGCAGGGTCTTGGCCTGGTTTCGACGATCGCCACGTCCCTCTATGTCGCGATGATGGCGCTGTTCTACGCGAACGCCCTTGCGGCGCAGGTCGAGTTGAACGCGGAGATGCGCGCGCATATGGCGAAAGCCTCCGAGCTG
>DATGLU010000687.1:0-3524 GCA_035294045.1 Roseiarcus sp.
CTGGAGAAGCTCGAAAAGCTGATCGACATCCGCAAGCTCTATTCGACGAGCGAGGCCGATTTCCTGTCGCGCTTCAACCCCGACAAGCCGATCGAGAAATTCCTCAAATACTGGCACAAAATGTGCTCCGTCTCGATCCAGATGCCGGCCGGCGTCGTCATACTCAAGGTTCGCGCGTTCACGCCGGAAGACGCCGCGCGCATCGCCAACGCGGTGATCAGCATCAGCGAGGCGCTGATCAACGATCTCAACGAGCGCATGAACAAGGACGCCGTAGCGGGCGCGCGCGAGGAGCTCGAGCGCACCTCGCAGCGCCTGACCGCCGCGCAGATCGCGCTCGAAAAGGCGCGCAACGAAGAAGGCATTTTGGACGCGACGAAGACCGGCGAGGCGCTGAACGCGCTGATCACCGACACCCGCTCGGATCTGATGAAGCTGCAGGAGCAATATGCCAGCCAGACGCGCTTCGTTTCGAAAAGCGCGCCGCAAATGACCGATTTAAAGGCGCGGATCGACGCCACGGCCTCGCAAATCAACGAGCTCGAAGCCAAGCTGACCAGCGCCTCGCCCGGCGCGTCCACGGAGGCGCCGCTCTCCGCCTCGATGACCAAATTCGCCGAGCTCGATCTCGAGCGCCAGACAGCGGAGCGCCTTTACGCCGGCTCGGTCGCGGCGCTCGAGCTCGCCCGGATCACCGCCGAGCGGCGGCTGATGTATCTTAACACTTTCGTTCAGCCCGTCGCCCCGCAGGAGCCGCAATATCCGAAACGGATCCTCTATTCCGTGCTCGTCGCGATCGGCTCGCTCGTCCTTTGGGGCCTCTGCGGCGCGCTGGCGATCCTGGTTCGCAATAATATGGCTTAGGCCGCGCGCAAAGGGTTTTTTAGAGCTCGTCGATGCTGTTCAATCTGGAGGCGGATACCGGCGACCGGATCGTATGCTACGTTGTCCCCGATGGATTCCAGGGGGTGCCGCGCATCCGCGTTTGCAACGCTGGAGAGGAGCTCGCGGTCTTGGCGGCGAACGAGACGCGCGAATCTCTGGTCGTCGCCAGCCGCCACGAGACCGGCCAATGCGGCTTCTCGATCGACGCCTCGCTCGTCCCGAACCTGCCGTCGCTCAACCAGCTCGAACTCTATGACGAGGAAACCGGAATCCTCATCTATCGTCGCCGCGCGCCGCACATGGCCGCGCGGAAAATCCTCCGGCTCGAAACCCATCTTTTCCCGCTCTGGCGCCTGGACGACGCACTTAAGCCGAGTTTCCAATACCACGCGCGTGGCGTCGAAAGCCTGGGCCGGGAAACGGTGACGCAGCTCTTTCTTCTGATCAATGTCGATTCGGTCTATGTCAGCGGCCGCATCCTTTATAAAAATTACGCCTATTTCGTCGAATCCTCCTTCCAGACCGCGATCCTTCTGCAGGAGCCCTACCAGGAGTTGGCCGAGCGCCTCCTCGTCCTCAGCAAGCTGCGCCGAATCGGCGCCGAGATTCTGGGAGCGCGCGAGAGCATGGAGGTCGAAGCCGCGCTGGAATTCGCCGAGCAGTTCCCCACCGAGGACGACAAGGCGATGAAGCGCGCCTTGCGCCAGATGCCCGGCGATGTCGGGATGGTCTTCGCCAATCCTTTGACTCGCCTGCTCACCGCGACGACGCCCGACGAGATGCCGACGGGCGGCGCCATCGCCGCGGCGCTCGACGCTTTGTCGTCCTTCGCCGTGGTCGGCTTGCGCCACGAATCCGACAAGTTCATCGGCGCGCTTGCCGAATTGATTGGCGTCGAGCCCGCGACGCTGCCGGCGCCGCACCAGTTCCCCGGCGTCGCCCGCCTGGCGGAGATTCTTAAAACCAGTGGCGAGGTCGACCATCTCCTTGAAAAAGACCTGGAACTCTATCACCACGTCAGCCAGGCGGCGGAAAAGGTCAAATGAGCCCAGTCTTTGGCGCGAAAGCAAACTCGGCTATGGTCGCGCCCTTAGTCATTCCCGCGGGAATGACAAGGCGGCAAGAACGGGGAAGGTTAGGGGTCTAAGGCGGAATGGAGAACGGCGAAGCGCAAACCGTCAAAGAGAGCGCCGCGGAGACCGCCCCGCTCGCCAAGCGCGCTTTGCCGGCCCCTCTGGCGACCGCGCCGCTCCGGCTCATGCGCCGCATCTTCAGCCGGCCCGCCGCGCCGCCAATGGAGATCGACGAGCCGGAGCGCCTGGCCTTTCACCGCCCTCGCAAGCGCCCCTCGGCCTATCTGATCAGCTTCATCCTCTTCGTCGTCCTGCCCTCGATCGCCTCGGCGCTCTATCTCGCCTTCATCGCCTCGGACCAATATGTCGCCGAGGCGCGCTTCGCGGTGAAGCAGGCGCAGTTCGATCTCGATACGGACAAGACGAAATCGCAACTGTCGCACTTGACGTCCGGCAAGATCCCGTCGCTTGCCGGCCAGGATGTCTACATCATCTCCAACTATATCGAGAGCCGCGCCATCGTCGACGACCTGTCCAAGTCGCTCGATCTCAAGCAGATTTTCCGTCGGCCTGAGGCCGATTTCTGGGCCCGGCTGAAGAAGGGCGCCAGCATTGAGGAGCTGGTCGATTATTGGAAAGGCATGGTGCGGACGTATGTCGACGGCCCGTCCGCGATCGTCACTGTCGAGGCCAAGGCCTTCCGGCCGGAGGACGCGCTGCAATTGTCGCGCGCCATCCTCGCCGCCAGCGAGAAGCTCGCCAACGACGTTTCGGCGCGGGCCCGCAACGACACGATGAAATGGTCCGAAGACGAGGTGAAGCGCGCCGAGGGCAAGGTCGAGACCGCGCTCGCCAATTTGCGCGCCTATCGCGATTCGGAAGGCTATATCGACCCCGTCGCCGCGGCGACCTCAACCTCGAAACTGCTGTTGCAAAGCATGGCCGAGAAGATCAGGCTGCAAAGCGACTATTTCGTCGCCGCCCGCGCCATGTCCCCGGACGCGCCGACCGTGGTCACGCTGAAGGCGCGGCTCCAATCGCTCGACGACCAGATCAGCGAGCTTAAAGCCAAGCTGACTGGCAATTCCCCCGAGGGCGCGACCATCGCCGCCTCGCTGACTAAGTTCGAAACGCTGGAGCTGCAGCGCCGCTTCGCCGAGAAGCTCTACCAGCTCGCGCAGGACAGCCTCGAGCGCGCTCGGATCAAGGCCGAGCGGCAGAATATCTATGTTGAAGTGTTCGTTCCGCCGGCTTTGCCGGAATATGCGAAATATCCTGAGCGGCTGAGCTTGAGCCTGCTGATTCCGGTGGGACTGCTGATTGTGTGGGGGATATTTGCGTTTGCGGCAGCGGCGGTGGAGGACCACAGGTATTGAATGCTTGGAAACGGAACGCGCGAGTCGAACGATGAATGCAGTGGCGGCCCATGACGATCGGGCGCAAATAAATGCCGATTTGGATATCGCCGACAGGCTGAGAGCGCAGGGGCGCCTGCTCCTGGCTCTGATGTTGCGCGATATCAAGACCCGGATGGGTGGGACCGAATTGGGATTTTTGTTTAATATC
>DATGLU010000688.1:0-12437 GCA_035294045.1 Roseiarcus sp.
GCTTGCCGCTTTATGCGACCTCCGTCGGCGACAATGACTGGGATTTCGCCGTGCCGGTCCTGCGCTCGGGCGGCGTCGATCCGTCCAAAATGAAATTGGTCGCCTCGGACGGCAATCGCTCGGCCTACGATCGCATCCGCAAGGGCGATCAGTACCAAGTGGTAACAGTCTCGGAGCCGATCGAATTGCAAGCTTGGCAAGCCGTCGACGAACTGAACCGCGCCTTCCATAATGAGCCGCCCAGCGGATTCGTGCAGCCGCCCTTCCTCGTCACCAAGGAAAATATCCATTCCGAGGGCGGCGACAAGAATACGTTCATCCCGAGCAACCACTACAAAGAACATTATCTCGAAATCTGGGGGATCAAGTAGGCTTCAGGCTTCGGCGGCGAGCCGCCGGAGCCTGTCACCGTTAACGGGCGGCGCGCGGGAAGCGTTTGGATATGGATCGCGATCAGCATCAGCCGCCGGCGCACGCGCCGCCGCTCCTCTCGACGCACGGTCTGACCAAGAGATTCACCGCGACGCTTGCGCTCGATCGCGTGGATTTCGAGCTTCGCCGCGGCGAAATCCACGCCTTGCTCGGCCAGAATGGCGCTGGCAAGTCGACGCTGATCAAGATTCTGGCCGGCGTCTACGCGGCCGATGCGGGCGAGATCCGATTTGATGGGCGCGCCGCGACGCCGAGCAGAGACGCCCTGCCGATCGCGTTCATCCATCAAGACCTTGGCCTGGTCGAATGGATGACGATCGCCGAAAACGTCGCCATTCAAACCGGCTATCCTCGCTCGCGCCTCGGCTTCATATCGTGGCGGCGGGTCCGCGACGCCGCGGCGCAGGCTTTGTCAGCCATGGGCAGCGATCTTGATCCGGACGCGCCGATTTCCTCACTTCCGGCCGCTGAACGCTCCTTGGTCGCAATCGGCCGGGCTTTGGCGATCAGGGCCGACATTCTCGTTCTCGACGAGCCGACCGCGGCCCTGCCGGAGGCGGATGTCGAACGCCTGCTCGACGCTCTGCGCCGCCTTCGCGCCAACGGCATCGGGATCGTCGATGTCACGCATCGCTTGGACGAAGTGTTTCGCATCGCCGATCGGGTGACGGTCCTTCGCGACGGCCGCCGGACGAGAACCACGTCGACAAGCGAAACCACGCCGGACGACCTCGTTCGCGTCATTGTCGGGCGATCGATGAGCGACGCCTTTGTCAGGCCGGCGCCCGCCTCGCCGCGCATGACGCTTTCGGTTGATGAGGTCGTCGCGGAAGGCGTCGGCCCCCTCTCCTTCTCGGTCGCCGCGGGCGAAACGCTCGGCCTTGTCGGCTTGCGCGGCGCCGGCCATCACGCAATCGGCCGTGCGATCTTTGGCCAAATGAAAAGATCGTCGGGCCGCTTGTCGCTGGACGGAGCCGTCATAGAACCGGAAAGTCCGGCGCACGCTATGGCGCTTGGAATCGGCTTTGTATCGAGCCGGCGCGCCGAGGAAAGCATCGCCGCAAATCTGGCGGTGCGCGAGAACATCTACATGAACCCGGCGGCGAACGGCAAAGGGGTTTTCGAATTCGCCCCGCGCGCGGCCGAGCTAAACGCGGCCAATGCGGCGCTCCGGCGCTTCTCGATCAAGGCGGAGGGGCCGGAACAGCCGGTCGCGACGCTATCCGGCGGCAACCAGCAAAAGGTCGTGGTGGCGCGGTGGATGGAGGCCAGGGTCAAACTACTCATTCTCGAAGAACCGACGATCGGCGTCGATGTGGGCTCGAAGGCCGAAATCTACCATCTCCTCCAGCTCTCGCTCGCCAAAGGCATGGCGGTTCTTTTGGTCTCTTCCGATTTCGAAGAGGTGGAGCGAATCTGCCATCGCGCGCTCGTCTTCAGCCGTGGCCGCGTGGCCGCCGAGCTCACTGGCGAGCGATTGACGGTGGCGGCGCTGACGTCATGCGCCGCGGGCGGCGCCGCCGATTCAGGAGCAGCGATATGAGCCGGGACGAAAAGACTGTGACGATTGGCGGCGCCGTCGCGCGAGCCGTTTCCGTTTGGGGACTTTTGCTGCTGCTTGTTCTGCTTGTCGCCGTCTTTTCGCTGCTGAAGCCCGACACGTTCCTCACCTATTTCAATATTCATTCCATTCTCAGCAACAAGTCGGTGCAGGCGCTGGTGGCGCTTTCGGTGTTCATCCCGATGGTCGCCAATCAGTTCGATCTTTCCGCGGGCTTCAATGTCGGGATTACGCAAGTTCTGGCGATCGGCTTGCAAGGACAAGGCTGGCCTTGGTGGGCGGCGGTCGCCGCCGTTCTGCTGATGGGCGCCTTTGTCGGCCTGGTCAACGGCCTCCTGATCACCCGCGTCAGAATCGATTCCTTCATTGCAACGCTCGGAACCGGCACGGTGCTTTATGGGCTGAACGCCTGGTACACGGGTGGGCAGCAGGTGCTCGCGCCGCTTGCGCCTGCATTTCTGGCGATATCGGGCAATGTTTGGATCGCGCCCGCGCCGGCCATTTATGCTTTCATCGTCAGCGTCACGCTCTGGCTGGTCTTCGAATACCTGCCGCTCGGCCGCTATCTTTACGTGCTCGGCGCCAGCCCGCGCGCGGCGGAGCTGAACGGCATTTCCGCCAAGCGCTATGTCACGCTCGGCTTTGTCGCCGCCGGAACGCTCGCGGCTTTCGCCGGGATCGTGTTGCAATCGCAGCTCCAGGTCGGCCAAAGCTCCGTTGGCCAGGAATACCTGCTGCCGGCCTTCACCGCAGCGCTCCTCGGCGCGACATCGATCCGGCCCGGCCGGGTGAATGTCTGGGGAACCGTGCTTGCAGTCGCCGTTCTCGCGGTCACCGTCGCCGGTCTCAACCAACTTGGCGCGCCGTTTTTCGTCGAGCCGCTGTTTAACGGCTCAATGTTGATCTTGGCGGTCGGGCTCGCGGTGCAGGCGGCGCAGCGCCGGCAGCGCCGCGGCAGCGAGGCCGAGAAAGCGGCGTCGGCCGGAGCGACCGCCCCGGTTGTCGAATGAGCGGGAGCTTCTCATGAACGACAAAGCCGCCGATCTTCCCGGCCTTAGCCCAATTCTCTCCGCCGACTGGTCGAAGTCGCGCTGGGGTCCGGAGGATCAGCGCGGCAACGGCAATCTCATGACGCCGAAGAAGGTGCTCGAGGCGGTCCGGCTCATCAAGACCGGCGAGATCGTCAGCCTCGGCATGCCTTACGACGCGCGCATGCCGCTTGCGCCGGGCCGGGTCTACGCCTTGCGCATGCCCGGCGGCCCGACCGGCGGGCCTTACGGCGACAAAAGCAAGACGATCTGGAACGACGAATTCATCGCCACCGAAATCGGCCAGATCGGCACGCAAATGGATGCGCTCGGCCATCTTGGCTGCATGTGCGGGATGCGCGGGGATAAAACCGCCATGCTGTTTTACAATGGCAACCGCCTCTCCGAAATGTGGTCGCCCTATGGCTTGAAAAAGCTCGGCATCGAGAAGGCGCCGCCCTTCTTCACGCGCGGCGTCTTGTTCGACGTGCAGGGCCTCAAGGGGCGCGTGCTCGATGTCGGCGAGGAAATCCAGCTCGCCGACCTCAAAGCCTGCCTTGACCGCCAGGGCGTGCCGGAAGAGGCGATCACGCCGGGCGACGCGGTTTTCGTGCGCACAGGCCATGGGACGCGCTGGTACACCGAGACCAAGGCGTTCTATGACGGCGCGCCCGGCATCGGACTGGAATGCGCGCGTTGGTTTTCGAGCTTGCAGGTTTGCATTGTGGGAGCCGACAATTTCGCTGTGGAAGTCGTTCCGCCGGTCGATCCGGAAATCTTTCATCCTTGTCACCAGCATCTGATCATGGAGAACGGCATTCATCTCCAGGAGGGCATGACTTTCGAAGGGCTGGTCGAACGTGAAGCCTGGATTTTCGCCTATGTGTTCGCGCCTCTGCCGATTGTCGGCGCCACGGGCTCGCCAGGCAATCCCATCGCCGTCCTCTGATCTTGTTCGCCGTGTTCTCACATCGCGGCGTTTAAGACATTCAGGAGGCGGAATTGCCGCGCGTCTTTGAACGCTTCTACCGCGGCGCCGTTAGCGCGGAAGAGACCCGCCTCGGCCTCGCGATCGCGCAGCGCCGCCGACAATTATGATTTCAAGCTTATCGTCCGGATCGTTCCGGCCTGCGCCCGCGCACAAATTTCTATAGCGCGGTTCATCGATCCTCATTCTGCCATAAGAATCGGCCTTTAGCCTTTAGAGGATCGCTCGCGGCTCATCTTGCCGCGACCTCTTCTGATCCAAAGGAGAAACAGGAATGAGCTTCTCGAAAGCGCGCCGAGCCGCGGTCCTTGCGATCGTTGGCTCGACGTTGGCTCTGCCGGCCTACGCCTATACTGGCGAGGAATACGCCTCGCAAGCCAAGATTGGGATCGCGCAGGCGCGTAAAATCGCGCTTCGCGCCTATCCCGGCAAAATTGTCGCGGAAGAGCTCGAAAAGGAGAGCGGCGGCAGCGGGCTTCGATATTCTTTCGATATCGCCGGCGCGAAAGGCGTTCATGAGGTCGGCGTCGATGCGCGCGCTGGCGCGGTCATCGAGAACTCGAAAGAAGGTCCGCATCCGGACTGAGAGCCGGTAGGCCGGCCGAAAAATATCCCTTTTTCCGAGTGTGGGTGAGCGCAACGCTGACCCAGCACAGCGAGCGCGCCGCGCCGTGGCGTCTCCGCTGAGGCAGCGCAGCAATGTGAAGCGAAGACTGATTGCCCGCATAAGCTATCACCGCTTCGCTTCGCGCATTGCCGTAACAAGTTTCTCATTCTTTGAAGAGGCAAGACAGGATGGTTAATCAAGGTCCTCGTTTGCGTGACGCGACTGCCGTTTTAAGCAAAGTGCCGGAGGTCACGCTTTGGTTTTGGATCATTAAAATTCTGGCCACGACTTTGGGTGAAACCGGCGGCGATTCGATCACGATGAGCCTTCTGCACGCCGACAAGAATGCTCATAATGGCGGATATCTCATCGGGACCGGAATATTTCTCGCGCTTTTTATAGCGGCGGTGATCGTTCAGATCCTGACTCCGCGATTTAACGCTTGGGCTTATTGGTTCGCCATTGTGGCTTCGACGACGATGGGAACGGCGATGGCGGACTATTTCGACCGTTCGTTGGGGATCGGCTATACCGGCGGGGCCTCGATATTGCTGGCGTGCGTTCTGGCCTCGTTGGCGCTTTGGCGGCTTACCCTTGGGTCGGTCAATGTCCAAACCGTCGCGACCCCGAGGGTCGAAATTTTTTATTGGGTGACGATCACCTTCTCGCAGACGCTCGGCACCGCGCTCGGCGACTGGCTCGCCGATACGGGCGGGCTCGGCTATGAAGGGGGCGCGTTGGTCTTTGGCCTGGCGCTCGCGCTCCTTGCGGCCGCCTATTTCTGGACGAACATGTCTCGGGTCGGGCTCTTCTGGGCTGCGTTTATCTTGACGCGACCGCTTGGCGCCACGGTCGGCGACTTGCTGGACAAGCCGGTCAACCATGGCGGCCTCGATTTGAGCCGTCCGCTCGCCTCGGCCGTGATCGCCGCGTTCATCGTCGCCTGCATTGTGTTGGCGCCGCAACGCGCGGGGCGACACCCAAGCGCCGGACAGGCGGCCTAGAGCATTGGAGCCTTCCTTGAATTTGCGAGGGAATCTGAAACTTTTTCCACGCTGATTTGTTATTCCGCAAAACTGCGTCAGAAGGAGAATGAATATGGGTTCATCGAGGAGCCTCCTTTTCGGGATCCTGGCCGCTGCGAGTTGCGCGTTGCTCACGGTCGCCAGCGCTTCGGCGCACACGATTTGTCGGCCGGATGGAGTCTGCTTCAACACCAGCGGCGATCCCATCGCCCCCTGGCAGCAACCGGCTTTTCGCGGCGGCTTTGCGGATGACGGGGGCTACTACGGTCGGCCGTACCCGTACCGATACTATCGCCACCACCACAGGCATTGGCGGTACCACGAGGAAGACTAGGTCGATTTGATAAATTTTGGCTAAGGTCTCCGAGGAGCGTGGTGTCTTCTTGCTTTCGCCCGCCGGCCATTGACCGGCGCGGAGACGGCGTCGGTCGCGCTCGAACGGCGCCTGACGGCCTGAAGGCGCTTCGGGAGAAGCTTTCGCTGAAGCCGGAGATCAACACCGCTACGCCATTTTCATCAACGCCTGCACATGACCCAGCCCCAGATTCGGCGTACCCTACCGGGTGAATAGTTCGATATAGGGAATGTGGTCGCTAGGCGAGGCAGGCTTTTGCTTCACCATTATGCAGTCACATTCGATTGCTTGGCCTCGCGACAACGACACGGGATAGAGACCTGATAATGTGTATCCAAGTTCATTCTGCAATTTCATCATTTGTTCGTACCGAGGCGAATCCTCATAGATTGGCAGAATTGATATCTCACAGACGATTGCCTCCGTATTCTTAATTATGCCTTCTGCCCCCATAAGGACGTCGAGATCGAATCCCTGTGTGTCGGTTTTTAACAGGATGTTTTTGTACGGGACATCAAGCGACTTGATGACTTCATCCAGGCGCTTGACGGGAACCTCGATGGTGGAAACGACAGCATTCAGATCGGAAAGGAGCCCTTCTTTTGGCTTCAGAAAAGAGCTAAAAACATTCGACCGCATAATGTTGAGCGTCAGCATGGTTTCTTCTTTTCCGATCGCAAAGTTGTATGCGCGCCAATTTTTGTCTCTGTGAGATTTTTGTACAACTTTACTATACATATCTGGTTGAGGCTCAAATGAGATGATTGGCCCTTTATATTTCGTTCTTTCGCGGATCATGCTCCCGAATTGACCCGCGTTAGCTCCGACGTCGATGACGAGGTCGATCGATCGGTCTCTGATGATGTAAGCCAGGTGCTTACCCAGGATGTACGCGTCAAAGAAATTTCGCGGCGCTAAAGTTTTGCGGTTATCTCGAATAAAATTCCTCAATTTTTTCGGCACGAAAGCGTCGATGTATCTCCGATTCATGAGCGCCTCACTCCGCATGTCTACACCTTGCGCCGGAGAATCCTCTTCGAGCAATAAGGCTCTTGGCCGATGGAGCTACCGCGCGGGCGTTCTTTCAACGCCGCGCTGAACCAGCTCATCGCGGGTCAACAGTTTTTCGCCGACGAACGCCTTCATCTGCTCGGTAAAACGCTGCACGCTGAACTGCTTGGCGCGTTCGACGATGACGCCTGGATCAAACGTCATTTGCTCGCAATGCTCGACCGCGGCATTAAGGCCGTCCACGGTCTGATCGCGAAAGAGGACGCCCGTCACCCCGTCGAGGATCGACTCGGTCGCTCCGCCGCGGGCATAGGCGACGACCGGCCGGCCGCTGGCCATGGCTTCGACAGGCACGATGCCGAAATCCTCCTCGCCGGGAAAAATCAGGGCGCGCGCACGGGCGTAATGGTGAATCAAAGCGGCGGCGGGCTGCGGCCCAAGCACCTGCACGGTGGGCCCCGCGATTGCGCGTATTTCTTTCAACATTTCTCCGCCGCCGATTACGACCAACCGACGGCCGGATTTGTTGAACGCTTGCACCGCGAGATCAGGACGCTTGTAGCGCACGAGCTCCCCGACCATGAGCCAATAGTCGCAGACTTCGTCAGGCGCTACGGGCGCGAAACTGCCGACATCGACCGGCGGATAGATAATGGCGGCTTCGCGCCCATAATAAGTCCGCAAGCGCGCCGCGACGTTCCTCGAATTGGCGACAAAGAAATGCACCCGCGACGCGGAGACCGCGTCCCAGTTCCTGACATAATGAGCGACCGGCGGCATCAGCCATTTCGTCAGCGGCCCGCTCGCGTCGCGATAGTCATGGAACATGTTCCAGACATAGCGCATGGGGCTGTGGCAGTAGCAGATATGCACAGAATGCGGCGGGGGAATGACCCCCTTCGCGGGCCCGGACTCGCTGCTGATGATGAGGTCGTACCCTCGAAGATCAAATTGTTCCGTCGCCAGCGGCATGAAGGGCAGATATGAGCGATACCGAGTCGTAGCGAATGGCAGCCGAGACACGAACGAGGTTTGCACGCGATGGGCGTTGATGGCGTCGGAAATGGCGGACGGTTTGTAAACATGCGTGAACAGATCGGCGTCGGGAAACATTCCGCATAGCGCCTCGACGACCTTTTCGCCGCCCCGCATCCCTACGAGCCAATAATGGACGATCGCGATTTTCATGTGAGGCCTGGGAACGAATTGGCGCCTAGCTTTGTTCGCAGCCGCAGAAAGACTCTTTTGGTCATTTTTTGATGCACTGCGGCAAATTTGAGGATTGCGCGAGAGTGACGCGCGGTTCAAGTTGCTGAATATTTTCGGGCGTATAGAATCAATATGCCTTGTATTGCCAATATAAAACGGCGGAAATCGAGCCTCATCTTGTACACAATTAGGCAATATGACTAAATGAAGTGCATATTTATTGCACGATTACGAAATCTTATGCCCAGTTTTTGTCATCTTTACTGGTTGAAGTTCGATCGCGCCCGTTTTCTTCATTGACGAATTCGAAGAAATTAACTACTATTAATTATCATAAAATAATCGGTAATTGTCGCACCGCAACATCAGGTGGCGCAATGGACAGCTCCTCCTTCGTCAAGGACCAGCCTTCCAACTTCGAGATCAACGCTTTAGAGCCGCCGCGCGCAGGCACCCTGGACCGTCAGCAAAGGGCCAAGCGGGCGCTGGACGTCCTCGGGGCCATAACGTTTCTCATTTTGTTTTGTCCGCTCCTGATCGGCGTCGCCCTTCTGGCTTTGGCGGTCCAGGGGAGGCCCGTCCTCTATGGCCACAGGCGAATTGGAAAAGGGGGACGCTCCTTCAGGTGTTACAAATTCCGAACCATGGTGACGGACGGCGACCGCGTGCTTGCTTTGCATTTGGCGCAGAACTCGCAAGCTCGACGCGAATGGGAATCGACCCAGAAGCTGAAAGACGATCCCAGAGTGACGCCGCTCGGACGAACCCTGCGCAAGCTGAGCGTTGACGAACTCCCGCAATTCCTGAACGTGCTGGCCGGCGACATGAGTTTGGTGGGGCCCAGGCCGATCGTCGAATCGGAAACCCGCTACTACGGACCGTATGTCGAGACCTATTACAGCGTTCGTCCTGGGATAACTGGAGCTTGGCAAGTCAACGGCCGAAGCGGCACCTCCTACGAGCGTCGTGTGAGCATGGACGTGGAATATGTGACGTCGTGGACGCTCAAAAAAGATTTGATGATCCTTGCCAAGACAGTCCCGGTCGTTCTGACCTCGGAAGGAAGTTGCTGAGAACGCTGCAGGCGAGGTGGGGTCGTCATTGCCACGTATCATCGGTCGCGCGCCGCGTTATGGAGAAAACGACATGGTCGCGGACGGGATTTGGGGCGACGGCTTCGCTTCGGATGCGATGAACGAAATCGCCGCCGTCCGGGATTGGGAGGAGTTGGCGGAGGGAGAAGAAGTCCGCTTCTTTCCCGCCCTGTGCTGTCGCGGCGGCGCGCCGCCTCCGCGGCTGGTGGACCGAGTGTTGCAGCGGGCCGAAATTCTCGAAAGAAGCACGAGGTCGGCTGCCGGGCGAGACAGGAAAATCTGGAGATTCAGCGCAAGAGAGGAGGCTAAACCAGTTTGGCCCCTTGTAACCAGCGAGGACGCGACGTGGCTTCGATCGCTTGTTATCTCTGCCGACGCCCGCCGCAACGTAGATCTGCGGTTGATGGCGCGCTTCGCTTTCCTGACGGGGCTTCATCCTGCTTATTTGTGGGTCGAGATCGAAACCCTCCCGAACTGGGGAACGACGGCTGCTTGGCTCGGCGAATTCTCGCGCCGTGGTCGCGCGCTCATGCCGCCCGAGGTTGCGGAATATCTCAGCGACGCTTTGGCGGAAACGGCGGGCAGAGTCGTCGTTCGCGACCCCTCGCTCTCGGATCTGATTTGCGGCGAGGCCATGGCGTCAGCCTTACTCGCGGCTGCGAAGCAGCGCCTCGCCGGCGAAATTGCGCTCGCTCATTGGCCAAACACCGACGGCGTCCGCTTGTCTCCGCTTTTCAATACCGTTCGGCGAAGAATCATGGGGTCCGTACTTTCGTTTTCAGCCGGCCGTTTACGCAGGTCGATATGAACACGTTGAGCGTCGCCGCGCGAAATCCGCGCGACTTGGATGCCGAGAGGCCGAGCAAGCCCCCTCCAACAGACTGGCGGCTAGAATATGCGATCAATGGCCGATTTCTTACTCAGCCGCTGACGGGGGTTCAGCGATACGCAACCGAAGTGGTGCGAGCTCTGGATCTTCTTATCGCCGAACGGAGAGGCAGCGCGGAGATTTTGACGCCTCGGCTTGAGAAGGCGCCTCGCTACGCCGCGATCACCGTCTCTCCCTCCCCGATCGCGTCGGGCTATATCTGGGAGCAATGCGAGTTGCCGCTCCGCGCCAGGCGCCCAATCCTCAGCCTTTGCAACATCGGCCCCTTGGCTGCATCCGAGCAGATTGTGTGCGTCCATGACGTCAATGTCTTCCGCTGCCCCGAGAGCTACAGTTGGGTCTTTCGGCAGACCTATCGCGCCTTCCTGCCACGCCTTGCGCGGCGTGCGACTCGCCTGACGACCGTCTCGCAAGCCTCGCGGCGCGCGCTGTCGCAATTGTTTTCGCTGACGGAGAGGGACATTGCCGTTCTGCCGAATGGGCACGAGCATGTCTTGGACTGGCGGCCCGAGCGATCCGCTCTTGGCCACGTCGTGAACGGTTTGCGCCGGTTCGTTCTGCTTATCGGCGGCATGGCTTTTCATAAAAATTTTGGCCGAGTGCTCGGCTTGGCGCGAGCGCTGGACACTTTGAAACTCGACATCGTCGTCGTTGGCGGCGATGCATCAATTTTCGCCAATGCTCCCCGGACAGGCGCGACGAACGTGCATGTCCTGGGCCGCGTTTCCGACGATGATCTTGCTTTACTGTACAAACGCGCCTTGTGCTTGGCGTTTCCGTCACGCTTTGAAGGATTCGGTCTACCTCTTCTCGAGGCGATGGCGCTGGGCTGCCCGGTGGTGGCCTCGCCCATTCCAAGTTCGCTGGAGGTTTGCGGCGAAAGCGCGCTTTTCGCCGATGCAGGCGACGACCGTTTGTGGTTGCGCAGCGTGGAGAAGATCGCGCGTTCCGCCGATTTTCACGCCGAATTGGCCGAGCGCGGCCGCGCTCAAGCGCGGACGTTCTCATGGCGGCGTTCGGCGCAAGGATATATCGATCTCATCGATGGGGGTCGGGCATGACTCGCACGGACTTGACGATGGTCGAGCGCCGTTTCGCCTCGCAGCCGGCGAGGATGGAAGAGTGCAGAGCGAAGGTATGCGTCGGAATCGCGACGCGCGGTCGCCCCGCTCAGGTGCAACATGTCGTTCGCCGGCTGCGCCGGCAGTCGCTGCGGCCTTCGACTATTGTTGTCGCTTGCGTCGAACCCTCCGATGTCGCTGGATTGGAGCGCGCGCCCGATTTGCGCGTCGTCTATGGCGGACCTGGTTTAGCGAAGCAGCGTAACCTTGTGCTCGATTGCGCGCCTGCCGACGCCGACTACGTCGTCTATTTCGACGACGATTTTCTTGCTGACGATCACTGGCTTGAAATGGCGGTCGCGCAATTTGAGGCTGATCCCGCCATCGCCTGCGTGACCGGCAATGTCATAGCGGACGGCATTCTCGGGCCTGGACTAACACTCGAAGAGGGTGAGGCGGCGCTCGACAGCGCAGACCGCCGCAACCTCGATTGGCGCATCGAGGATTATAGTCCTTATGGCTGCAACATGGCCTACCGCGCCTCGGCGATCGCAGATCTTCGATTTGACGAGCGGCTTGTATCGTACGCTTGGCTGGAGGATCGCGACTTTGGCGCGCGCGTGTCAAAGCGGGGAGGATCGCTCATCAAGCTCGGCGCTGCGCTGGGCGTGCATCTCGGCGTCAAACAAGGTCGGGTTTCCGGCAAGCGTCTCGGCTATTCGCAAATCATCAATCCCTCTTACATGTTCGCGAAAGGCACGATTTCTCGGCGAAAGGCGATTGTATCGGCGCTGCGCAATATCTGCGCCAATCTCGCAAAATCGCCTTGGCCCGAAACCTATATCGACCGCCGCGGGCGTCTGCTCGGCAACGCGCTCGCCATGGTCGATCTGGTTAGGGGGGTATGCGAACCCGAACGCGCGGAGCTGTTGTGAACTATCAGATTCTTTTGGACCGATTGCGGCGCGCCGACGATCTTTCGGCGATGCGGCTGCGCGCGACCGCCGCCGCTCGGGCCGAAAAGGCCGCGGCTGTTCCGCTTCGCGACCGTTTGACGCGTGTTCGGCGCGCCTGGCTTGTCATTGCCGGCTGGGTCGCGATTTGCGTCGGCCTGGCCGGGTTCTATTGCTTCCAAGCCGAGCCGAAATTCCTCGTAACGACAGACGTCGTGCTCGAG
>DATGLU010000689.1:0-5106 GCA_035294045.1 Roseiarcus sp.
CTTCTGCATTTTCATGTTCGTGCTGATTCTCAATCTCGTCGGCACGATCCCTTATACATTCTCGGTGACGAGCCACATCGTCATCACCGCCGCCCTGGCGCTGCTGGTCTTCTTCACTGTGATTGTCGTCGGCGTCGCCAAGCATGGGCTGCATTTCTTCAAGAACTTCGTGCCGCCCGGCGTGCCGATCTATATCCTGCCCCTGGTCGTGGCGCTGGAAGTCGTCTCATTCATCACCCGCCCGGTCAGCCACTCCGTCCGTCTCTTCGCCAACATGCTGGCCGGCCATATCACGCTGAACGTCTTCGGCGGCTTCGTCATCATGCTGCTCGGCGCCAGCACCTTCGCCTTCCGGCCGATGGCGGTCTTGCCGCTCGCGATGAATGTCGGCCTCGAAGCGCTCGAAGTGCTGGTCGCCTTCCTGCAGGCCTATGTTTTCGCGATGTTGACCTGCATGTATCTCAACGACGCGCTTCACCCCGGCGGCCATTGACGGCGCGCTTTCAAGAAACAAACAAGCCATCCAAGACAAGGAGCATTCGATGGATCCCGTTGCAGCCAAATATATCGGCGCTGGCCTCGCCGCGATCGGAACCGGCGCCGCCGGCATCGGCGTCGGCACGCTGTTCGGCCAGTTCCTCAACGGCGCTTTGCGCAATCCATCGGCGGTGGAAGGCCAATTCGGCCGGTTGATTTTCGGCTTCGCGGTGACCGAGGCGCTCGGCATTTTCGCGCTGCTGATCTCCTTCCTCCTGCTTTTCGCGATCTGATCGGCCGCTCCGGAGAAACGACGGGGGAGCGGCGACAAGCCGTTCCGCCGCAAGGGTTTGAGACATGGCGCAGCAACCAGCCGCGACACAAACGCAAATGCAGCAAGAGGCGGGGGGCCACGAAAACTTCCCGCCTTTCAACGTCCATACTTTTCCATCGCAGATCCTCTGGCTCGCGATCAGCTTCGGCGCGCTCTATGTGATCATGGCGCGCGTCGCGCTGCCGAAGCTCGGCGGGTTGATCGAGGCGCGCAAGGGGCGGATCGCCAAGGACCTCGACGACGCGGCGGCTCTGCAACAAAAGGCGGACGCCGCGGCGGCGGCGCATGAGAAAACGATCGCCGAGGCGCGCGGCAAGGCGCTCGCCATGGCGCAGGAGGCGCGCGACAAGCTCGCCGCCGAGACCGCGGCCAAGCGCAAGGCGCTTGAGGACGAGCTCTCCGTCAAGCTCGCCGCCGCCGACCAGCAGATCGCGGCGACGCGCGCTCAGGCGATGAGCAATGTCGAGACGATCGCGCGCGATGCGGCGGGCGCGATTTTCGAGCGCATTCTCGGCCGCGCGCCGGACGCCCAGGCGATCGCCCAGGCGGTCTCCTCGGTCAAGAACGCGTAACGAGGCTTAAAAGACGATGTCGTTGTTCTCCAACGCCGAAGTTTTCGTCACCATCGCCTTCATCGTCTTCCTGTGCCTGCTCGGCTATATCGGGGCGCACCGGATGGTCTTGTCGGCGCTCGACAAGCGCGGCAAGGACATCGCCGAGGAATTGGGGGAAGCGGCGAAATTGCGCGACGAAGCGCTGGCTTTGCTGGCGAGCTTCGAAAAGCGGGCCGCCGAAGCCGAGGCCCATGCCGCCGAAATCGTCGCCAACGCCAAAACGGAGGCCGAGGCGCTCGCCAAGGAGACCGCCGAGCGGCTCGCCGAATTCGTCGCCCGCCGCACCAAGCAGGCCGAGGCGAAAATCGCCATGGCCGAAGCGCAAGCCGCCGCCGATCAGGCGGCCAAGGCGGCCGAGATCGTTCTGCGCAAGGAGACGCAGGGCGCGACCGGCGCCGATCTCGTCGCGCGCGAAATCGCCGGCCTGAAGAACCGGCTGAACTAGGCTGTCTGGCCTTTGTAGCCGCGGTCGCCGACCGCGGCCGCCGCGAAGCGCGCCATTCGTTCTTGAAGCGGCGCGGTCAGCGACCGCGCCTACAGTCATATCTCAGTCAGCCGGCGTACCTGCTCGACCAATTCGGCGACGCGGGCGCGCAGCTTGGCGTTCGCCGCCTCCAATTCGCGCACTCTCGCCTGGAGGTCTTCCGGCTTGGCCGGCGGCTCGGGCTCTGGCTTGTCGAACGCGATTCCGGCCTGATCGTCCTTTCGCCAGACCAGCCGCGCGCGAAGGGTCAAGCCGCGCTGCGGAATGGAGAGATCGAAACGGTCCGGCATGGCGACGCTGGACGGCACGTTGACGCGGGCGCCGATCTCCGACAATTGCGTCACCACGCATTCGATCGAGAGCGCACCGCCATCGCCGAATGAGATTCGCGCCGGCAGCAGCGTCCGCTCGCGGCGGGCCAGCCGCTCCTCCGGCCGGCCTTTGTCGGGCGTCGAGCCCATTTAACCTAACCTCCCGGGAAAACTCGCAGATTCGAATTGGCGCGGGCGAAAGTAGCCCTCGATTCTTGATGAATATTAAAGACCGGAGGCACGGCGAATTGTCGCATCCTTCGCCCGGCGAGGCCGGCTTCGTTAGGCCGCCAGCTCCTCGGCCAGGCGGATCATGAAGCCGATCCCCGCCTCGATCTGGGCGAGGCTGAGGAATTCGTCCGGCTTATGCGCCTGCTCGATCGAGCCGGGGCCGCA
The DNA here is from genome assembly GCA_035294045.1 of Roseiarcus sp. Taxonomy (GTDB): domain Bacteria; phylum Pseudomonadota; class Alphaproteobacteria; order Rhizobiales; family Beijerinckiaceae; genus Roseiarcus. The sequence goes on from DATGLU010000689.1 coordinate 2,617, forward strand.
GACGATGGTCGGCAGGCCCGCGGTCTGGAACTGGCCCGCTTCCGTGGCGAAGGAGACGGCGCGAGTCTGATTGGACCGCGTCAGTTTCAACGCCAACGTCTCGGCCGCCGATCCCGGCGCGGCGGCAAGGCCCGGAATATCGACTTCGACGACCGTGTCGACGCTCGGCCCTTTGACATAGCGGGTCAGACGAGGAAGCGCGACGCGGTCGATATAGGCCTCGACGCGGCGCAGCGCGGCGGCGGCGCTGTCGCCGGGCACGCCGCGAAACTCCCAATGGAACGCGCATTGGCGGGCAAGGATGTTGCGCGCCGTACCGCCATGGATCGTTCCGACATGCAGCGTCGAATAGGGCGGGTCGAAGCGCGGATTGCTTTGCTCCGCCGCATAGGAATCGGCGAGGCGGCCGATCTCGGCGACGATCTCGCAAGCGGCGGCGACCGCATTGGCGCCCAAAGCGGGATTGGACGAATGCGCTTCGAAGCCGGTGACGGTCGTCATGAACGTCGCGATGCTCTTATGCGCGTCGACGACCTCCATCATCGTCGGCTCGCCCACGATCACCGCGGAAGGGCGCGGCAGATCCTTGCCGAACCGGGCGATGACGTCGAGCGAGCCGAGGCAACTCGTCTCTTCGTCATAGCTCAGCAGAATGTGCACCGGCCGGCGCAGATTCGCGGCCTGGAAATGCGGCGTCATGGCGAGCGCGATCGCGTCGAAGCCCTTCATGTCGCAAGCGCCGCGGCCATAGAAGCGCCCGCCTTCGGCGCGCAAAGCGAAGGGATCGCCCGTCCATTTCTGGCCGGCGACCGGCACCACGTCGGTATGGCCGGAAAGGACGATCCCGCCATCGACCTTCGGGCCGATCGTCGCCAGCAGCGCGGCCTTGTCGCCGGCGCGGTTGGGCGCGCGCACAACCTCGACGCCGCGCTGGCGGAGCCAGTTCTCGACGAAGTCGATCAAGCCGAGATTGCTCTTGTCGCTCTCCGTATCGAAGGCGACGAGCCGCTCGAGCAGCTTGATCGCCTCGGCCCTGATCGTCTCGCTCAACTTTGCCTCCTTTGGAGACGCCGCGGCGCCTCTTTCGCGGGACTCGACGCGCTGCGCTCGGCGGCTAGACTGTGGCCCATGTATAGCGCGGTCAGCAACAACATCCGGGTGACTGTCCAGCCGAAGTTCCTGCCCGAACATTCCGATCCGGACGAAGGGCGTTATTTCTGGTCGTATACGATCGAGATCGCCAATCGCGGCGAGGTGACGGTGCAACTCACGCATCGGCATTGGCAAATCACCGACGCCACGGGCCATTGCGAGGAGGTGCGCGGACCCGGCGTCGTCGGCGAGCAGCCGACCCTGCGGCCCGGCGAAGCGTTCCGCTACACGTCCGGCTGCCCGCTGGGCACGCCGAGCGGCATCATGGTCGGCGTCTATCGCATGGTCGACGAGAGCGGCCGCGCCTTCGACGTGCAGATTCCGGCCTTCTCGCTCGACAGCCCCTATGTGAAGCGGGTGGTGAACTGAGGCAGGCGATCCACTCCGCCGTCAATGCGCGCAAGGACGGGGCGGCCGGCGTCAGTTCATCGCCTTCTCGATCTGGGGTTTGACGACGCTGGCCAGAATTTGCGGGTCCATCGGGCCGATCAGCTTATAGGCGATGACGCCGTCGCCCTTGATGATGAACGTTTCCGGCACGCCATAGACGCCCCAATCGATGCCGGCGCGGTTGTCAGGATCGAGACCGATCTTGGCGTAAGGGTCGCCCTTGGCGCCGAGAAAGCGGCGGAGATTTTCCGGATCGTCTTTCTGCGCCACGCCATAGAGTTTCACGCCCTTGGCGGCGAGGTCCTTGTCGGCGGCGAGCGCCATCAGGGTCTGGTGCTCGGCATGGCAGGGCAGGCACCAGGTGGCGAAGACGTTGACCAGCGAGACATGGCCGGCGCGTAAATCGGCGTCGGAAAGGCCTGGCCCGCCATCAAGGCCTTTCAGATCAATCGGCGGCGCGCTCTTGCCGATCAGCGCCGAGGGGATGCGCGAAGCGTCCCCGGCGAAGAGACGGGCGTAGAATAAGGCGGCGAGCGCCAGCACGATGAGGAGCGGGAGCAGCGCCAGCAAGCGGCGCGGCGGCGCGCCGGTCTCAGCCGCGCCGATCGGCGTCTCGGTCAAGGCGCGGCCTGCCTTTCGCGGCTTTCGAGCCGCCGCAGCGCTTTCTGCTGGGCGCGGTAATCAGCGAAGACCGCGACGACCATGCCGACAAGCACGATCGCGGCGACCGCATAGGCGGCGATGACGAAGCCGATATGGGCGGGCTCGGTCATGGACGCGCCTCGGCGGCGAGAGCCGGCGCAAACTCGTCGCGTCGTGTCGCGGCGACCATGGTGAGCCGCGCGACGCGGCGGCGCAGGATCTCGTTGCGGATCGCCATCAAATGCAGGGCGATGAACAAAGCCAGGAATGCGAGCGCCATGACGAGAAGCGGCCAAAGCATCAGCG
>DATGLU010000690.1:0-2680 GCA_035294045.1 Roseiarcus sp.
CGCCTGCGCGCCGCGACGCGCCTTCCGGCGTCGCAAGCCCTCTCGGTCGAAACCGTGCGGCCGAATGGCGTGCGCCAGACTTTCCTTTTCGCCGAACGCGACGGCTTCCTCGAATCGATCGACGAGATTCCCGAACCGCACGAATTCTCCGCCTATCTGCGCGTCGCCGGCGAGGAGCATCGCGTCGCGTTCCAGGAACATGGCCATGACCGTGTTCATGCCGCGTCGGCGCGCGACAACAATATGCGCGCCGCCCTGGTTCATGTCGCCGCCGACGCCACGGTGTCGATCCTGGTCATTCTCGGGCTTGTCCTCGCCCGCGCCTTCGATTGGCTGTGGATCGATCCGCTTGTCGGTGCGATCGGCGCGATCGTCATCGCGAGCTGGTCCTACGGTCTCATCCGCGACACGGGCGCGATCCTGCTCGACATGTCGCCGGATCGCGAATTGGAGGCGCGCCTGCGCCAGGTCGTCGAGAGCGAGGGCGATACGCTTGCCGACCTGCATCTCTGGCGGCTCGGCCCGGGCCATCTCGGCGCGATCCTCTCGGTCAGAACCGAGCAGCGCCGCGATGCGGACTATTACGAGGCGCGCTTGGCGCGATTTAAAGCCCTGTCCCACCTCACCGTCGAGGTGAAGAGGGCGGCGTGAGTCTTTGACGCGCGCTTTGCGCGATATTTGCGGCCGAATCAGTCGCCGACTCTTGCGGAATGGCGGAATCATGGCTTAGCATGCAGTAGTTGCGAGATTCGGTTTGCGCGTTCACGCGAAGGCAACGTGAGACTGCGAACATGCCGAACGGCGACGTAGCCCTGGGGCTGGCCGGGCTGCAGGAATGGTCGGAGCCCATCATCTTCGACCGGCTTCTCGATATCTATCGCGGCTGTCTCGGCGTCGGCGTTTCCGCCTGGAGCCTGGCGCGGCTGCATGCCGGCGTCTGGCGCGCGGCGATCAAGGGCGATATCGAGAAATTCGAGACGGCGCGCGCGGCCTTGACGAGCGCGTTGAGCGAACATCCGGTCGGCGGCGAGGACATCGCCGCGATCGACGCCGAGATCCTCACCGAATTGCTCGATATCGTGATGGCGCGCTTTCAGCGCTCGAGCGGCGCGGCGCGCGCCCACCATCTCGCGCTGATCGCCCTCGCCGGCCGCCTGACGCCGCCCGCGCCCGCAGCGGCGGCGTAGCGTACCCCTCTCCCCGCAAGGCGGGGAGAAGGGGCGTCTTCCCTCAGAGTTCGTCGCGGCGCCAGACGCGGTTGCGCTCGTAGAAGAAGGGACGCGGCCGGTTCTTGGCCATGCCGCCTTGCATGGCGGCGGCGAGCTCTTTCAGCACGATGCGGGTGATGACCGGCATGTCGAGCGAGGCCGCTTCTTCCAGCGGCATCCAGACGAGCTCGACGAGCTCGGCCTGAGGGCCGACCATGCCGGGCTCCTGATGGCGGATCAGCTTGGCGTCGGCGACGAGAAAGCGCGTGTCGAAGCGCTTCGGCCGGCGCGGCGGCGTGATCGCCCGAGCGATGAAGTCGAGCCCGTCGAGCGCGGGCGTGACATTGGTCGCGGCGAAACGCGTCCAGGCGCCGGCCGGCGCCAGCGGCGCGCGCTCGTTGACGCCGAGGGCGAGGCCGGTCTCCTCGAACGTCTCGCGGATCGCCGCGAGGGCGAGCGCCCGGGCGAGCCGCGGCGCTGGCCGCCTGAGCCGGGCGGCGAGCTTGTCCTCGATTTCGGAATGGAGCGGCCTGGCGGCGCTCATCGCGTGGTCGAAACGCTCGACGCGGCCGCCCGGAAAGACGAACTTGCCGGGCATGAATTTATGGCCTTCATGACGACGGCCGAGCAAAACTTTCGGCTGGCCGCCGGAATGATCCAGAATGATCAGCGTCGCGGCGTCGCGCGGGCGGACATTCGGCCATTTGCGCTCGCGCGCCTCGGCGGTCAGCGCCTGCGCGAATTCGTGTTCGGCCGTCTCGCTCACATTTCGTCCTCATGGCCGCCAAAGCCATGCATGCGCATCGCCCATTGATAGCCGACCAGCGCGCCTTTGACCCGCGGCAGCAGCGCCAAGGACAGAATGAGCGTCAGCCACAGCCAGATCAATGCGTCGATCCACAGCGGCGATTGCGGGAAGAGCTCCTCGGCGGCGAGCACGCCGCCAACGATGACATGGCCGACGATCAGCATCGTGATGTAGGGCGGCGCGTCGTCGGCGCGTTGATGGCTCAAGTCCTCGCCGCAAGCCGGGCAGCGCGGATTGACCTTGAGATAGGCGCGGTACATGCGTCCCTCGCCGCAATGCGGGCAGCGCTCCACGAAGCCCCGCCGCATGGCTCGGCCGAGATCGCGCTGCGGCTCGGCGGTGAAGACGGTGGGCGGCGTCTGCGTCATCTTCGCGCTCTCTTCTTGGCGCGCCGGTCTTGGCGGTCGGAAAATTCCCGGACCCGCTTCTTGCCGGCGCCTTCCGAAACCATCTCGAAGCGCAAGGCGCCGGCGAAGGGCGCGGCTTCGAGCAGCTTGACCTCGACCTCGTCGCCGAGACGGAACGTCTCGCCGCTGCGCGTCCCGACCAGCGCGCGGGCCCCTTCCTCGAAGCGGAAATAATCGGCGCCAAGGCTCTGGGCGGGAATGAACCCGTCCGCGCCCGTGTCGCTGAGGCGGACGAAAAGCCCGACTCGCGTGACGCC
>DATGLU010000691.1:0-3366 GCA_035294045.1 Roseiarcus sp.
TACATGACGCTGGAAACTATCGCCGCCTTAAGCGATGATGCCATCGTCGGATTGCCCGCCGTGGCCGTCTGACCAATCCGGCTCCAGCCGGAATCGCCGTGGTCAACGCTCAATAACTACACCACGTCTCGGGACACGATCTGCGGAGCGCGTCGCGACTGCGCTCGCCAAAGAGCCGGGAGAGATTCGCTGGCAGGCTATGGACTGGCTCAAGGCTCGCGCGCGTATAGCCGTCGATCAAGCGGAAATCCCGATCCGCAAATTGCCGGGCTATGATCCTGCGCCGCCGGGAACCTCATACGAGGAAGCGGCAGATTTAATCATGCGCTTTCTGTCGAATGATCGCGGTCAGGCGCTCATTCCGCTGCTAAAGCGAGCCGTTCGCCTCTGGCCGTGCGCGCATTCGGGCGATCCGTTCGTTTCGTGTTTGGGCGGATTGCCTGTACTGCCGGCAGGTTATGCATGGCCCGATTTTGACGGCGAGCCGCTCCTTTTCCTGGGACAGATCAATTTCGCCGAACTCTTTGCGGCGATTGGGAACACTCCTTTCCCGAAACGCGGACTCATTCAATTTTATGGCGATCACGACGAAGTTATGGGCTGTGGTCCGGTCGGCTTCTCGGCTGTCTTTTATTTTCCTGACGCCGACGCGCTCCAGCCGGCCTCCGCGCCGATCGACGATTTCCTTCAGCTGCCTCGCTGCGGTCTTAATTTCTTCGAGACAATCGAGCTGCCCGACCCGAAGTCTCATAGGATTGCTAAACTGAGCTTCGCGACCGACGAAGCCGAGGCATATCGCCACCTTTGGCTAAGGCTTGCGATGTCGGCCTCCCACGGCAGAACGTACGACCGGGAAAGCAAGCTCTTAGGCTGGCCCAATCTCATCCAGCGCGATGTCGGCGAGGATTTCGGCCGGTGCGGTCAGCAACTTCTGGTCCAAATGGGTTGGTGGCACGACGGCGTCGAGCATCATTGTTGGGGCCCGGGCGGCCTCGTCTATTTCATATTGAACGAAGAGGCGATCGCGGAAGCTCGATTCGAGGAGGCGGTGATGGAGATGCAATGTACGTAGGGGATCGGCTGAAAGGCGGTATCCCTGAAATGATCCAGCGCACCTTGTTGGGCCAAAGCGGCCATTAAGAGAGCCTCGTCGCCGAGTTGGTTCATTCACTCGCGAGCTCTTCTCATGGAGAAAGGGCGAAGCCGGCGCTCACGGCTAGCCGAGTTCGCTGATCGTTTAAGCTCACCCCTTCCCCAGCCCCGCCGCCTCCCGCGCCAGCCGCTCCACCTCGCTATAATCCCCGGCGGTCAGCGCCGATCTCGGCAGCATCCAGGAGCCGCCGACGCAGACGACGTTCTCCAGCGCAAGGTACGTCGGCGCCTTGGCGAGGTCGATCCCGCCGGTCGGACAGAATTTGAGCTCGGGCAGGGGCGCGGCGACCGAGGAGAGATGCTTGGCGCCGCCGATCGCCTCGGCGGGGAAGAATTTCAGGTAGCGGAAGCCGAGCTCCATCAGCGCGATCGCCTCCGACGCCGTGGCGGCGCCGGGCAGGAAGGGGACGGGCGCGGCGGCGGCCGCTTCGGCGAGGCGCGGCGAGGCGCCGGGGCTGACCAGGAAGCGCGCGCCGGCCTCGCAAGCGGCTGCGATCTGCTCAGGGCGCAGAATAGTGCCCGCGCCGACAAAGGCGCCCTCGACCCGGTCGCGGATGGCGCGGATCGCCTCGAGCGCCTTCGGCGTGCGCAGCGTGACCTCGATTGCCGGCAAGCCGCCCGCGACCAGCGCGCGGGCCTGAGCGACGCCGTCCTCGGCGTCGCGGACGGTCAAGACCGGAATGACCGGCGCCAGTTTCATGAAGGAATAGGCGTCCGCGGATCGGGTCACTGTCATGGCTCCCTGGGGATGCGGCGGCTCATATCACGGCGCTTTGCGCGAGGCGACCGATGGCGCGGCGGCGGCGGCGCGTTGTAGCCGCGGTCGGCGACCGCGGCCATCGGTCGAGGGCTTGGCGCCGCGGTCGCCGATCGCGGCTACAGAAGCCTTTTCGCGTGCAATTTTCAGCCTTCCGCCCTATATTATGGGCAGCTCCGAATCGAGGCGCATGGCGTCTCCGGCGAGCCTGCTTTTCAGCTCCAAAAAGGCGCTTCTTTTGACCGACGCTCCGCAAACGCCGCCTGTTTCCTCGAACCCTTCCGCAAACGCCGCCGCCGAGTCCTACGACGCAGACTCCATCAAGGTCCTGCGTGGGCTCGACGCCGTGCGCAAGCGGCCGGGCATGTATATCGGCGACACCGACGACGGGTCCGGCCTGCATCACATGGTCTATGAGGTCGTCGACAACGCGATCGACGAGGCCTTGGCCGGCCACGCCAAACTGGTCAGCGTGACGCTGAACGCCGACGGCTCTTGCACGGTGACCGACGACGGGCGCGGCATTCCGGTCGACATTCACGCCGAAGAAGGCGTCTCGGCCGCCGAAGTCATCATGACGCAATTGCATGCCGGCGGAAAATTCGATCGCAATTCCTACAAGGTTTCGGGCGGCCTGCATGGCGTCGGGGTCTCGGTGGTCAATGCGCTCTCGACGAGCCTGAAGCTGCGCATCTGGCGCGACGGGCTGGAGCACGAGATCAATTTCGCCCATGGCGACGCCGTCGATAAGCTGAAAGTCGTCGGCCCGGCGCCGCTTGTCGACGGCAAGCCGCGCCGCGGCACGGAAGTCACCTTCACGCCGTCGCCCGCAACCTTCACCATGATCGAGTTCGATTACGCGACGATCGAGCATCGCCTGCGCGAACTCGCCTTCTTGAATTCCGGCGTGCGCATCGTCCTGACCGACGCCCGCCATGCCGAAATCAAGCGCGAGGCGCTCTATTACGAGGGCGGGCTCGAAGCTTTCGTGCGCTATCTCGATCGCGCCAAGACGCCGCTGATCGCCCAGCCGATCATCATCAAGGGCGAGCGCGAAGCGATCATCGTCGAGGCGGCTTTGTGGTGGAACGATTCGTACCACGAGAACGTGCTCGCGTTCACCAACAACATCCCGCAGCGCGACGGCGGCACGCATCTGATCGGCTTCCGCAGCGCGCTGACCCGCCAGGTGACCGGCTATGCCGAGAGTTCCGGCCTCAGCAAGAAGGAGAAGGTCGATCTCTCGGGCGACGATTGCCGCGAGGGCTTGACCTGCGTGCTCTCGGTCAAGGCGCCGGACCCGAAATTTTCCTCGCAGACCAAGGACAAGCTGGTCTCCTCGGAAGTGCGGCCCGTCGTCGAGAACGTCATCAACGAGGCCTTGGCGGCCTGGTTCGAGGAGCATCCGAGCGAGGCCAAGATCATCGTTGGCAAGGTCGTGGAAGCGGCTGCCGCCC
>DATGLU010000692.1:0-2931 GCA_035294045.1 Roseiarcus sp.
CTTCAGCGCCTGGTAGACGAACACGTTCTTCGTCGTGATCAGCTTCTTCGGCTGCGCCGGCGGGACATAGCCCGCGGGCTTCCAGCCGGGCGCCGGGACGCGCACGATGATCGCGCCGACCATCATGAAGCAGAAATAGATCGCGCCGAGGACGATGAAGGTCTCGGCGACGCCGACGTGAGTGGGGGTGGTGAACGCGCGCATCAGGAACACGGACAACGGCGAGGCGATGAAGGCGCCGCCGCCAAAGCCCATGATCGCCATGCCGGTCGCCATGCCAGGCCGATCCGGGAACCATTTGATCAGGGTGGAGACCGGCGAGATGTAGCCGATGCCGAGCCCGAAGCCGCCGAGCACGCCATAGCCGAGATAGATGAGCCAGATATTATGGACATAGACGCCGAGCGCCGAGAGGAGAAAGCCGCCGCTCCAGCACAGAGCCGCCGTGAACATCGCCTTGCGCGGGCCGCCTTCCTCGACCCAGCGGCCGAGCAGGGCGGCCGAGACGCCGAGAAAGAAGATGGCGAGGCTGAAAATCCAGCCGAGCTCGGTCAGCGGCCAATCGTCCGGGGCCGATTTGGAAATGCCGATCAGCTTGGTCATCGGCAGATTGAAGACGCTGAACGCGTAGGCCTGGCCGATGCAGAGATGGACGCAGAGCGCCGCCGGCGGAATCAGCCAGCGCGAATATTGCGGCTTGGCGATGGTGCGTTCGCGATCGAGGAAGGAAAGAAGGCTCATTGGCTGCTCCTGTCAGCCTGGGTCGCACGCGCGGCGCCGGCGCCGGACGCGCGCAATTCTACTCTGGCCGCGCACGCCATGTCTCCTCCCCGATTGTCCCAATATCCGTCCGAGCGATCCGCGCGGCGGTTTATTGTACGTCAGGATGGCATTTTCCGCGGCGAAGCGGGATGCTACTTTGGTTGTATCGCCTCCCGACATATCTGTTTTTTCAGTTCCGCGACCGCCCGCCCGGCGACGGGATTGAGCTTCGCGCCGCCGGCATCGGCGAAGGCGACGATCTCGCCGATCATTTTCGGCGTCCAAAACCGGCGCAGGTGATCGGCCGTGTTGGCCGTCGCCTCGGCCTCGGGCAGCGTCCTGAAATAGTCGCCGATCTGATTGGCCATGCGTACGAGCTTCGCCATCTTCTCCGCGCTCATGCGGCAAGGCCTCCATCGTCGGGTTGGCGCTGCGGCGCTGGCTCGGCGGCGAAAACCGTCGCGTGATCGGCGCGGGCCAGCGCGATCAAGGTCACGCCGCAAGAAGCCGCCCGCTCCAAGGCGAGCGAGGTCGGCGCCGAGATCGCGACGAGAGTCGAGGCGCCGAAAGCGGCGGCCTTGGCGACCATTTCGAAAGAGCAGCGGCTGGTGATGACGAAGAAGCCGTCGTCGGGCGAAACGCCCTGCCGAAGCAGCGCGCCGATCGCCTTGTCGAGCGCGTTGTGCCGCCCGACATCCTCGCGCAGCACGACGAGCGCGCCGTCGCGCCCGCACCAGGCGGCGCCATGCGCGGCATGAGTCGCGGCGTTAAGCCGCTGTGCGGAATCGAGCGCTTGCAGCGCCTTTTTGATTGCGCCCGGCGCGATCGGCGCGCGCTCGGCGACGCGCGGCGGGCGCGGCAGATTGGCGAGATCGTCGATGCCGCAAAGCCCGCAGCCGGTGCGTCCAGACAAGGCGCGGCCGCGCGCCAGATGGGCAGTCATGCGCTCGCCGGAAAGAGCGATGTCGAGCTTCAGGCCGCCCTCGAGGCGGGAAATTTCGACCGCCCGAATGTCTTCCGCGCAGCCGATAATCCCCTCGGTGAATGAAAAGCCATAGGCGAAATCTTCGAGATCCTCCGGCGTCGCCATCATCACCGCAAAGCCGATCCCGCCGAACCGGATGTTGATCGGCGTCTCGACGATCACCGGCTGGCGGCCGCTCCGGCCGGCGGGGCCGGATTGGTACAGGAATTCCCGCGCCGGAACCTCGATCGCGGCCTCGTCATTCGGCGGCATCGACCAGCCCTTCGGCGATGCGCCGGAGCGAAAACCCTTCCTCCCGGTCGCGCTCTTGCCAATCGGAGAGATGATTGGTGCGCCGGACCTGTACCGCCGTGACCTTGTATTCGGGGCAATTGGTCGCCCAGTCGGAATATTCCGAGGTCACGACATTGGCGCCGGTTACGGCGTGGTGGAAGGTCGTGTAGACGACGCCCGGCTGCATGCGGTCGCTGATCTTGGCGCGCAGCGAGATCGCGCCGGTGCGGCTCTCCAGCGCCACGAGATCGCCGTCGCGGACGCCGCGGCTCTCGGCGTCGAAAGGATGAATCTCCAGCACGTCCTCTTCGTGCCAGACATTGTTCGCCGTCCGTCGCGTCTGCGCGCCGACATTGTATTGCGAAAGAATCCGCCCGGTGGTCAGCAGAAGCGGGAAGCGCGGGCCGGTTCGCTCGTCGCTGGCGATGAATTCGGTCAGCATGAAGCGGCCCTTGCCGCGGACGAAATGATCGACATGCATGATCGGCGTCCCTTCCGGCGCCTGGTCGTTGCACGGCCATTGCACCGAGCCGAGCTCGTCGAGCTTCTGGTACGAGACGCCGGCGAAAGTCGGCGTCAGCCGCGCGATCTCGTCCATGATCTCCGAAGGGTGAGAATACTTCATCTCGACGCCGAGCGCCTTGGCGAAGGCGATCGTCGCCTCCCAATCGGCGAGGCCGCCGAGCGGCGTCATCACCTTGCGCACGCGGCCGATCCGGCGCTCGGCGTTGATGAACGTGCCGTCCTTTTCGAGGAAGGTCGAGCCGGGCAGGAAGACATGTGCATAATTGGCGGTCTCGTTCAGGAACAGGTCGTGGACCACAACGCATTCCATCGCCGCAAGCCCCGCCGCCACATGGTGCGTGTCGGGGTCGGATTGCAGGATGTCCTCGCCCTGGATGTAGATGCCC
>DATGLU010000693.1:0-4176 GCA_035294045.1 Roseiarcus sp.
TATGGCTCTAGCTGAGCCAAATCAACCCTGTTAGACTTTTGACGGCTGAGAGGCGCTCGTTCGCCTTCCGCGACCAGCACGATATCCCCTGCCACCAACTCGCGGGCGTCGATGCGCTGGCGGAGTCCGTCCCGGATGACGTCGGATGACGGAGGCTCGCCGGGCGGTGAGGTTCTGGAGCGCCGCCAAAGCCCGCTCGGTCCGGCTTTCCTGAACGACGACGAGAGCGACATTCGCCATGGCGAAGGCAAGCAGGATCAACGCCTCCGCGCGATCGCCTAGGAAGAAGTAAAGCACAGCCGCGAGGAGAAGGAGCTGCAGCATCGGCTCGCGCAAGGCTTCGAGCGCGATCCGCGCTGCGCCGCGGTGGCGTTCCTGGGGCAAACAGTTCGGTCCGTCCTGCGCCAATCGTTCCGCAGCCTGCCGCGCAGAGAGGCCGGCGAAGCTCGTGTCCGATACTGCAACAGGTTTCCCCATTACTGAAAGCTCCTGCGGGCCGGCTCGACATCGGCGCCTGGGAGCGCCGAGGGGCCGAAGAACGCGGACGGCTTGCCGAGCGTCTCTTCGACATAGAGAACTTCGGTTGTGAGCATGAGGAACAGGGTCAGTGGAGCTGCTACCAGAACTGCGGACGGGCCGAACAACGCGCCGACCGCGATTACGGAGACGAGCGAGAGAACGGGCGGCAGGTCGGTGGCCTCCTCCTGGACCAGAGGAGAGATGAAGTTGCCTTCGACGAAATGGACAGCCGCGTACATCGCGACGACCAAAAGCGCCTGGGTCGGGCTCTGCGTCAGCGCGACCAGGACGGCCGGAACGGCCGCGATCACCGCGCCGATATAGGGGACGAAGCAAAGCAGCCCGCTGGCGAGCCCCAAGGCAAGAGCCGCATCTATCCCAAGCGCCCACAGCCCGATCCCGGACAAGACGCCGATGACCCCCATGACGACGAGTTGCCCGCCGAGCCAGCGACGGAGAACGAGTTCACTCCTGTCGAGTAACTCTTCCGTCCGGCAGGCGTAGTCGGGCGGCACCAGGCGTAGGACGAGCTGCCGGTAACGTTGCGGCTGCACGGCGATGTAGATCGCAAGCAGGAACATGACCACGCCCGAGGCGAGGCCTCGCGCCATGGATCCCGCAAGGTTCGCGAGCGTCGTCGCAGCCCAGCCGGTAACGCCGGAAGCGCCCCATTCCCCGCGCCTGCTCCAGGACATACCGCGCGTAAGGATTGGCCTCGATAGTTGCGGACAACCGCGCGAGGCCGGCCGGCACCTGGCGTACCAGCTCGTCAACCTGACCGCCGATGATCGAGCCGAAAAACCAACCGACGGCGGCAAAAGACGCCAGCGCCGCCATCACCACCAAGCTCAAGCCAGCGATGGCTCCGACTCCGGTCGCTTTGTCGACGAGCCGCGCCGCCGCACGCAGACCGATCGCCATCAGCACCGCGCCAAAAAGCAGAATCACCAGTCCTGACAGACGCCAAAGCGCAAGCGCGATCGATCCGATCAAGATTGCTGCAAGGACGCGTTTGACGAACATGAGCGAGCTTAGGCTGAGGTTGAAACGCTGGCGCACCTCGAATGCACCGGCCCGTCCAGATATTCCGCTACGGACTTTCTGAGAGCCTTGGCCCCGGTCAAATTTGAAGCGCGCGGTTCGTCGATCGCTTTCGCCGGCGCTATGCTTTAGGTCCGGACGCCCCGGCACGAGACCGTGCCTCCGTCCGGGCGAGCTGTCGTCGCCGCAACCGCGCCAAAGGCCCAAGCGCATAGATTTCCCAGTTCAGCCGCAACGTCCAGGCGGCGATGATGAGAATGAGTCCCGCGCCGAGCATGTGATAGGTCAAAACGTAATTGGCGAGCACGTCGCTGGGCTCTGCGAGCGGCGGTAGGCTCCAACCAAAGACCGAGGCAAGCTTTCCTTCAAGACTTGCAAGAAACCAGCCGGATACGGGCTGGAGGATGAGCAACATGTAGAGCAGCGTCAAGATCGTCGCTCGTAGAGGAGCCGGCCACCGGCGCAGCGGAACGCTTAGCCGGCGCCCTCCGGCCACGAACGCAGCCACGGCCGCGAGCCATGCGACCAGCGACAACAAACCGAACGCCTTGTGCCATTGCAGGAGAAGCTCTGCAGCAGGTCCAGGAGACATTTCGACGCCGAGGCCTCCGAGCACGAACGAGCCGCCGACGAGCCCAATGGCCGTCCAGAAGAGTCCCTCCGCCAAGCCGTGTTTCATGGACAATTCTCCCGCATAGCTATAACCTTGCGGGCGGCGCGCCTGCGGCGCATTGAGACAGATCAACACCGCTTCCGGATCATAGGCCGGCTTCTATCGCCCGCTTCGAGGCGGTTGCCTTGGCTCAGCTACGCCGCCGGAGCAGAACCTGATCAGCGCGTCTCGAGCCCGCGCGAACCCGAGAAGCGGAAAGGCCGCGGCATAGCGAGACTCAATGGTCTCGACGCGTAGTGCCCTATGACCAACGAGACTCGAAACGAAGCGCTCGCTTACATAACCGCGCGAGACCGGATAGTTGAAGTTTCGCGACGCTTGCGTATCGGCGTTCATTGTGAGCAAAGCCATATGCCCGCCTGCGCTTAGCCGCGTCGCTCCTTCGAGCCAATCGCCTACGATCATCTCCACAAAGTCGAATCCGTAGGCGTCTCGGCAGCCAAAACCAACGCAGACGATCTCCTCGCCGGGCAAGCAGACTGCAATCGCTATGTTTTGTTCTTTGGCCGCGGGCGAAGCAGTTTCCCAGTGAGGCGACGCCAACACGTTTGACGCGCTCTGGGAGAGCAAGGCCACCACCGCCGAGCTGATTCGATGTATCGCCGGCGCCCGGCGACGGGTCGACTTACGTTGCAACATCGGAAGTCGCTAAGCACGAAGCTTTCACGTTTTTGTTAAAGTCTTGATCCGCCCGCGCGCCGCCGCTTGCACAGGCTTTATCCGGATCGTATGTATGCGCTCGTATTTGGACTGTTCGAGACGACTTCCTCTTCCGCGGCTGACGATTCGCTCATGAAACGCCGCGCTGCCGATATTCGGCTTTGTACTGTAGAACCTCTACCCGGCCCATCCAGGCAACCCTCGCAACACACATCGAGGGCGAGCCGCCGGCGCAAGACAAGGACATACAGTCTTCGCAGGAGGCATGGTCTTCGGACTTGCTAAGGCAGCTAAGGTGCGCACTGGCGGCGCCATCCGTGGTGATCAGTGGCGAGTAACTCCCGCCGGAATCGGGCGTTTTTCCCGTCGCGGGCTTCCATCGAGGCTTGCATGGGTTTGCGCTCCTAAGGACCTCGGCGCTCAAACAGACTCCGCGACCATTGACCTCGATCAAAGCGTCAGTCAGTCAGGGCAGTATCTTTTTCCAAAATTATCAGAATTTCGTGACGCATGTCTGCTTTCTTCGCCGAAAGACTATTTCGCCGCGCGCTCGTCGTCATCGCTTTGGGCAGCCTGTTTTTTGGCCTCGGCGCTTGGCTCGCCGGCCAGAGCGACTTCGCGAGTTGGTGCTGGGTGGGCGGCACAATCCCGGTCGTCGCTGGGCTCTTCTTTTCCATGGCCCGCGACGTGTTGGCTGGGCGCATGGGCGTGGACGCGGTCGCGTTCGTCTCGATGTCGGGCGCGCTCGCGCTCGGCCAGAATCTCGCCGGAATAGTGGTCGCGGTTATGTACGCTGGCGGTAATGTTCTCGAGGATTTTGCCGTGACCCGGGCCGAGCGCGATCTCAGGGCCCTCATCGATAAGGCGCCCAAGATCGCCCACCGCCGTATCGATTCATCGGTTCAAGATATATCCGTAGATCAAGTTGCGATTGGCGATCTGCTACTGGTCCAGGCCGGGGAGATCGTTCCGGTCGACGGTGTGATCGCAAGTCCGACGGCGATGTTGGACGAGGCCGCCGTGACCGGAGAGCCTATCCCCATCTCGCGGCAAGCTGGGGAATTAGGGCGAAGCGGCTCAATCAACGCCGGCGACTCCTTTGAAATGCGTGCTGCCGCGCCAGCAAGCGAAAGCACATATTCCGGGATTGTGCGAATGGTCGGCGCGGCTCAAGGGTCCAAAGCGCCGTTCATCCGATTGGCGGATCGATTCGCTTTGTTGCTCTTGCCGCTCACCCTGGCGCTGGCGGGCGGCACCTGGTTTTTTTCAGGCGATCCGGTTCG
>DATGLU010000694.1:0-4243 GCA_035294045.1 Roseiarcus sp.
ATCGGATCAAGCTGACCGACGGCTCGGAGATCGAATTGCACAATCCGGCCGACATGCCGGACCCGGTCAAGGTCGCCGAGATTAAGGAGCCGTGGATCAAGGCGACGATCCTGACGCCGGACGAGTACCTCGGCGCGATCCTGAAACTGTGCCAGGACCGGCGCGGGGCCCAAGTCGATCTCAACTATGTCGGCAAGCGCGCCATGGTCGTCTACGATCTGCCGCTCAACGAGGTTGTGTTCGATTTCTACGACCGCTTGAAATCGATCTCGAAAGGCTACGCCTCGTTCGATTATCAGCTCACCGATTATCGCGAAGGCGATCTCGTCAAAATGTCGATCCTCGTCAATGGCGAGCCGGTCGACGCCCTCTCGATGCTGGTCCATCGCGACCGCGCCGAGACGCGCGGCCGGGCGATGGTCGAGAAGCTCAAGGATCTGATCCCGCCGCACATGTTCCAGATCCCGGTCCAGGCGGCGATCGGCGGCAAGATCATCGCCCGCGAGACGATCCGCGCCCTGCGCAAGGACGTGACCGCGAAATGCTATGGCGGCGATGCGACACGCAAGCGCAAGCTGCTCGAGAAACAGAAGGCCGGCAAGAAGAAGATGCGGCAATTCGGACGGGTAGACATCCCGCAGGAAGCGTTCATCGCCGCGCTGAAGATGGACGTGTAGGCGCACGCATTGTAGCCGCGGTCGCCGACCGCGGCTGCGGTGAGGCGCGTACTTTTCGGGGTCGGCGCCGACCCTCATCCGGCCCTTCTGGCCACCTTCTCCCGCAAGCGGGAGAAGGGGTTTCTCTGGCTCCTAACGAAACGCATCAGCATCGATGAGGGTTGCGGCGCGCCCCCTCTCCCGCTTGCGGGAGAGGGGGGCGAGGGCTTGCGCCGAGTCTGCGATTCTGAGAATGCGTACCTTTCGAGGCCGGCGCCGCCCCTCATCCGGCGCTTCGCGCCACCTTCTCCCCGCGAAGCGGGGAGAAGGGGAGTCACGCCTCGACGGCGTTGCGCCCGATCAGGGCGGTGGTCGAGAGGCCGTCGAGCAGCGGGGCGCGCAGGACGCGGCCGCCCGCCGCTTTGACGATCTCGGCGCCGACGATCTCGCTTTCCGCATAGTCAGCGCCTTTGACCAGCGTGTCGGGGCGCAGGGCCGCGATCAGATCATGCGGCGTATCCTCGGCGAAGAGCACGACGAGATCGACGCAATGAATCGCGCCGAGCACTACCGCCCGCGCGTCTTCGTCCTGGACCGGCCGCGACGGTCCTTTCAGGCGCCGCGTCGAAGCGTCGCTGTTCAAGCCGACGATCAGCCGGTCGCAATGGCGCGCCGCATAGCGCAAAGTCTCGATATGGCCGGGATGGAGAAGGTCGAAACAGCCATTGGTGAAGCCGACATTCAAGCCCTCGCGCCGCCAATGCTCGCGGATCGCCGCCGCTTCGTCCCAGTTCGCCAATGCGCCCTTGCGCAGCGAGGGCGGCAATTCATGCGCGTCGGCGTCCCTGATCTCCTCCCAGCTCGCCGTCGCCGCCCCGGCTTTGCCGACGACGATCCCCGCCGCCAGATTGGCGATGCGCATCGTTTGCTCGATCGGCAAGCCGCCGGTCCGGCAGCAGGCGACGGCGGCGATCACCGTATCGCCGGCGCCGGAGACGTCGAAAACCTGCCGCGCCTTGGTCGGCATGTGCAGGGGCGGCGCGTCTTCGGCGAAATAGGACATGCCCTTGTCGGAGCGCGTGACCAAGATCGCCGCGCCGGTCGCGGCGATCAGCTTGCACGCGGCGGCCTCGATCTCTTCATCGCTGTCGCAGGGCAAGCCCGTCGCCAGAGCGAGCTCGCCGCGATTGGGCGTGATCAGCGTCGCGCCGGCGTAAGCGGAAAAATCGCGGCGCTTCGGATCGACGAAAACCGGCTTGCTGGCCGCCCGCGCCGCGGCGATCGCGCCGGCAAGCACGCGGTCGGTCAAGGCGCCCTTGGCGTAATCGGAGAGTACCAAGGCCTGCGCGTTAGGCAGCGCGGCCGCGATGCGCGCTAGAATCTGATCCTCGATGTGAGCCGGACTCGGCTTGGCCGTTTCGCGATCGATGCGCAGCAATTGATGGGCGCCGCTCATGACCCGCGTCTTGACAGTCGTCGGCCGAGCCGAATCGAGAATGGCGTCGAAGCCAATCCCCGCCCGGGCGAGCAAGTCGGCAAGGCGCGCGGCCTCGTTGTCCGCGCCGACCGGCGCGATCAAGCGAACCGCCGCGCCGAGCCTTGCGATATTGGCCGCGACATTGGCCGCGCCGCCGGCGAGATGGCGATCGCCCGAATGGCGCAAAACCGGCGCCGGCGCCTCGGGCGAGACGCGCTCCACCGCGCCGTCGACATAGACGTCGAGCATTGCGTCGCCGACGACGAGCAGGGACGATTGGGCGAGAGCGGGCAGCATGCCGGGAGGATAGACGATGCGCGGCCTGAAGTAACGGCAGTCGGCAGTCGGTTCGCTACCCCCGACTGCCGACCTGCCGACTGCCTACTGCCGCCGCCGTCCCCGCCCCAGGCTCTCATAGTGAAAGCCGAGCGCGGCCATGTCCTCGCGGCGATAGATGTTGCGCAGGTCGACGACGATGGGCTGGCGCAACGCCGCCTTGACCCGGGCGAGATCGAGGGCGCGAAAGGCGTCCCATTCGGTGATGATGACCAGCGCGTCGGCGCCTTGCAGGCAGGAATAGGGGCCGTCGGCGAATTCGACGCCGGGCAGCAGCTCCCGCGCCGACTTTTCGCCTTCCGGATCGAACGCGACCACCTTCGCCCCTTCGGCCTGCAAGGCCGGGACGATGGTCAGGCTGGGCGCCGAGCGCATGTCGTCGGTATTCGGCTTGAAGGTGAGTCCGAGCACGGCGATGGTCTTGCCCCTCACCGAGCCGCCGCAGGCTTTGACGATCTTGCGCGCCATGGCGAGCTTGCGGTTCTCGTTGGCCTCGACCAGGGTCTCGACGAGGCGTAAGGGCGCGCCCGCCTCCTTGGCGATTTTCATCAAGGCGAGCGTATCTTTGGGAAAGCACGAGCCGCCGAAGCCGGGGCCGGCATTGAGGAACTTATAGCCGATGCGATTGTCGAGGCCGACGCCGCGCGCCACGTCCTGGACATCGCCGCCGACCTGCTCGCAAAGGTCGCTGATCTCGTTGATGAAGGCGACTTTCATCGCGAGATAGGCGTTGGCCGCGTATTTGACGAGTTCCGAGGTGCGGCGGCTGGTGAAGAGCAACGCGCCCTGATTGAGGTCGAGCGGCCGATAGATGTCGCTCATCACCCGCCGGCCTTCCTCGTCCTCGACGCCGATCACGACGCGGTCGGGCTGCTTGAAATCGTCGATCGCCGCGCCTTCGCGCAGGAATTCCGGATTGGAGACGACGGAGAAGCGCTTTGTCGGCGCGCGATCGGCGATGATCTCTTCGATCTCGTCGCCCGTGCCGACCGGCACGGTCGACTTCATCACGATCACCGCGCCGTCCGCGATGACGTCGGCGATTTCGCGCGCCGCGGCGCGGACGAAGGTCAAATCGGCTTGGCCGTCATCGGGCTTGGTCGGCGTGCCGACCGCGATGAAAATCGCCTTGGCGCCGCGCGCCTCCTTGATATCGGCGCTGAACGAGAGGCGGCCGGCGCGAACATTGGCGGCGACCACCTCTTGCAGGCCGGGCTCGTAGATCGGGATCTGGCCGCGCCGCAGCGCCTCGACCTTCTCGACATCCTTGTCGATGCACACGACCTCGTGGCCGAAATCGGAAAAGCACGCGCCGGAGACCAAGCCGACATAGCCCGACCCGACCATCGCTATGCGCATCGCCCCGGCTTCTCCCTGAGAATGGCGGCCAGCGCCTTCTAGCCTCAGGGCCGAACGGTGGCAAGGAAGCGCTTTTGTAGACGCGGTCGCTGACCGCGTCCCCTGGCGCAGCCCGCGGTCAGCGACCGCGGCTACAATACGCTGCGGCTTGTAGACGCGGTCGGCGACCGCGTCCCCGGCGCAGCCCGCGGTCAGCGACCGCGGCTACAATACGCCGCAGCGTGTAGGCGCGGTCAGCGACCGCGTCTACAGAGATCAGCGCATGATGGGCGCGATTTCGCCGGCATACGGCCAGTCCTCAGTCTTCTTGACCAACCCTGCGCGGACGGGATTCTCCAGCACGTATCGCCATTTGGATTCATAGCTTTCTTCAGACCGCAAGACGTGATCGAAGAATTGCTTTTGCCACAAAGGC
>DATGLU010000695.1:0-6271 GCA_035294045.1 Roseiarcus sp.
TAGCGCGTCTCCATTTTCGACAGGCCGGATTTGTAGCGGCAAATCGTGATCGAATGCTCGTCCACTTCCAGGCCTTCCGGCTGGTCGATCACGGAAGTGACTTCGATCGGCGCCGCGCCGTTCATGTACCATGTCCCGAGCGTCGCGCCATAGCCGAGATAGTCGAGCAGGCTGCCGCCGCCGGCCGCCTTCTTGTACCACCAGGACGATGGCTTCTGGCGCCGGACGTCCTCCTCGCTGACCTCGACCTTGTCGGCGAGATGATAGAGCGGGCCGCGATTGCCGTCGTAGAAATGCACCTCGGTCACTTCGCCGATCGCGCCTTCGTCGATCAGCCGTTTCGCCGTGACATGCGAGGGATACCAGCGAAGCGGCCAATTGATCGCCAGGCGCACGCCGGATCGGGCGATTGCGGCGAGAATCCGATCCGCATCCGCCAGCGAGGCCGCGAAGGGCTTTTCGATCAGCATGTCGACGCCGAGCGCGGCGACCGCTTCCGCCACTTCCGCGTGGCGAGCGGTGGCCGGGCATAGAATCGCGAGATCGGGCTTGGTCTTTTCGATGCAGGCGCGCAGATCGGTGAAGACGCGATCGGGCGGCAAAGCGAAAGTCGATATGGCGGAGGCCATGCGCTGGGGGTCCGGATCGCAGATTCCGGCGATCTCGGCGTTGGGATGCTCATGCGCCTGGCGAAGCAGATCGCCCATATGCATATGTTCGAAGCTGATGCCGACGATGCGCCATGTCTTCATCGCGCTCTTTCTCCCTTTCATTCGCTGACGCCGTCAGGGCGAAAGCGCCCGCTTGCGTTTTCGCGCCTTTCGGCTCGGCTTGTTCTCATCGCCGCGCTCGGCCAGGCCGCCGCGCAACTGCGCCACGCGCAGCACCAGCGCCATCGCCACAGACAGCGTCGCGGCGAGGGATTTGAAGCCCGAGAAATCCTCTTCGACCACTTCGATATAGGCCTTCGACAAAGGAACCAGCGGGCTGAACGCGCTGTCGGTGATCGACACCATCGGAACGCCGCGCTCGGCCGCCGAGGCGGCAAGCTCCGGCGTGATCGAATTATAGGGCGTGAAGCTGATCGCGAGAACCGCGTCGGTCTCGGTCGCGCAGCGCAAATGCTCGAAAGCCGCCGCCCCGACATTGTCGACCGCGATGTTGCGGACGCCGAGTTTCGATAGAGCGAGCGACAGATAGGTCGAGACGGCGAAGGCGCGCTTGGAGCCGAGAATATAGATGAGCTCGGCTTCGGCGAGCGCCTCGGCGACGGCTTCGAAGCCGATCATGTCGAGACGGTCGCGGACGCGGGAGAGCGACGCCGTGGAGGATTTCACAAAGCCGTCGACCAGCTGCGCCGATTCGCCGCCGCTCTCGCTTTCGCTCGCGCTTTTGTCGCGCCAGCCGCCGCTGAGATAGGTCTTGAACACCTCCTGCAAATCGGAAAAGCCGGTATAGCCGAAGGTTTGGGCGAAACGGACGAGGGTCGAGGGCTGCACCCCGGCTTGACGCGCCACCTCGGTGACGTTGCCGAGCGCGACGACGGTCGGATGTTGCCAAAGATAGATCGCGACTTGGCGCAATTTGGTCGGCAGGCGCATCGTGCCGGAGGAGAGCACGGCGCGGAGCTCTTCGTAGCTTTCCGGCCGCGAATAGCCGAGCGCAGCGCGATCCTGCTTCTTGTCCAATGTCGGCGCGATCTCGCCCATCGGCGGCTCGACTCCCTCAGCCATGGCTCAGGCGGTCGACAAGATAGAGCCGCGGATCGCCGGACAGAAGGCCTGCAAGATGCTTGGCGATCGCCTCCGCCGCGGGCGAAGCGGCGAGGTCCGTCCCAAAGATGGCTTCAATGCCGAGCAGAGCTTTGGCGAGCGCCTTGAATTCGCCGTCGTTCTCCTCGCCCAGCGCGATGACGCGCTCGGCCCAAGGATCGTCGGGGCGCCAGCGGGCCCCGAAGCGCCGCGCGCCGCTGAGGCAATAGGCCATCCAGCTCGCGACCGCCAAAGCTAGCAGGCCGGGAGGATGGCCCGCCGCCAGGCGCTCGCGCAGCGGATTGACCAGGCGCTGCACGATTTTCTGCGAGCCGTCGGTTCCGATCTGATGGCAGCGATGGCGGATCGCGGAATTGGCGATCCGCTGCAGCGATGTGTCGATATAGCCGCGCGCCGGCATGCCGGCGACATCGGGCAGGGTCGAGGCCGTCTCGCTCTCAAGCATGCGCCGCGTCAGGGCCGCCAAAACCGGATCGCCGGCCGCCTCGAAACTGTAAGTCAGGCCGAGCAGCGCGCCGAGATGCGACAACGTCGATTGCGCGGCGTTCAATACCCGCATCTTGATCAATTCGTAGGGCTTCGCGTCGGCGACGAATTGCGCGCCGGCGCGCTCCCAAGGCGGCGGATCGCCGATGAAGTCGCGCTCGATCGCCCATTGGCGAAAAGGCTCGCCGACCACCGCGGCTTCGTCGACCGCGCCGATCGCGTCCGACGCATAGGCGACATCCGCCTCGCTGGGCGCCGGCGCGATGCGATCGACCATGGTCGAGGGGAAGGCGACCTGCTTCTCGACCCAATCGATGAGCGCCGGCGCGCCGGCGCGGATGAAGGCGGCGAGCGCGCCGCTGAGCAGCGCGCCGTTCGACGGCAGGTTGTCGCAACTGATGATCGTCAAGCCGCCCGCGCCGGTCGCGCGGCGCCGTTCGAGGACGCGCGCCAACAGGCCGAAAATCGTCGACGGCGTCGCGGCGCCGTCGCGATCGCGGCGAAGCGCCGGGTTGCTCCAATCGAGCGCGCCGCTCGCGGGGATATGGCAATAGCCTTTTTCGGTCACCGTCATCGTGACGACGCGGATCGCCGGCGAGGCCAGCGCGGCGACGGCGCGCTCGGCGCTTGCGGCGTCCTCGACGTCGACGACCTGCCGGATCGCGCCGATGACCCGCGTTTCGGCGCGCTCCCCTTCGCGCAATGTGCGCGTGAACAGGCCGTCTTGCGGCACCAGTAGGCCGGCGAGGCGCGGCGGGCGCAGATTGATTCCGACGACGCCCCAGGGGCCGAACTCGGCTTCGAGCGCGTCGTCGGTGAACTCCGCCTGGTGGCAGCGATGAAAAGCGCCGACGCCGATATGCGCCATGCCGACCGCCAGCTTGCCGCGATCGTATTGCGGGCGGCGAATGGCGGGATTCAACCCCGGCAGCGCGGATTGGCGCAATCGCTCCATCGCGGTCAATCCCTGACGCCGATGACGTTCGACTGATCCTGGTCGATGAGCGCGCCGGTCATCGGCGCGGAAAGATCGCTGAGAAGGAACAAAGCGAGGCGGGCGACATCGTCCGCGGATAGAAGCTTGCCGGTCGGCTGCGCCGCATTGGCCGCCGACAGCCAGCCCTCGCCCAGGCCGAGCGTCACCGCCTGCATCTGCCGCTCGCCCGGCGTATCGGCCCAGCCGACATTGATCCCGTTGACGCGGATGCGATCGAAGCGATGGGCGTAGGCGGCGTTCTTGGTGAGAAGAGCGAGCGACGCCTTCGTCGAGGCGTAGACGGCGAGGGCGGGCGTGCCGCCATGCGCGTTGATCGACAGGATGTTGACGATCGCGCCGGGCGCGCGGCGCGCGCGCAGGCGATTGACGACGCCCTGCATGAGGAAGAACGGCGCGCGGGCGTTTACCGCATAGAGCTTGTCCCAAAGATCGATCGACGCGTCAGCGACGGCGCCGCGATCGGTCAAGGCGGCGGCGTTGACGAGCGCGTCGACGCGGCCGAAGCGTTCGAGCGCGGCGCTCAGGATTCTGTTCGGCGCTTCGGGCTCGCCGAGATCGGCGGCGAAGAAAAACGCCGGCGCCCCGAGAGCGGAAATCTCGGCGGCCGCCGATGAGCCGCGAGCCGCGTCGCGGCCGGTCAGCGCCAGGCCGGCCGCTCCGGCTGCGGCCGCGGCGGCCGCGATCGCGCGGCCAATTCCCTGCGTCGCCCCGGTGACGAGGACGATCCGCCCATCCAAGCGCGCTTCCATCGGCATGCCGTTTGTTTCGTTTCGTCGATTGTGAATGAGGCGTTCCAAAAGTCAATATTGAGAAAAAATATTCTGCTGTCTTACGCATGGAACCGCTCTCGGCGCCAATCCGCACGGCTTCGAAGATGAGGTATTTTGATGTGTTTTTTCGCACCCCGCGGACTTTGCTCGGCGCGGCGTTCGTTAAGTTGACAAATGGAAAATTCTTGCGATTATCGAATCGAGCGCTGGATTTTTCCCAGCTTCGAAAAATTAATGTCGCGCCGATCCTGGGCGCGGCGAGGGTAAGGAAGCGCCTCATGCGGACGATCAAGGGCCCGGGCCTGTTTCTCGCTCAATTCGCGCAGGATACGCCGCCGCACAATACGCTGGAGGGCATCGCGCGCTGGGCCAAGGGCTACGGCTACAAGGCCATCCAAATCCCGACCTGGGACCATCGCTTTTTCGATCTCGACCGCGCCTATGAGAGCGAAGCCTATTGCGACGAGATCAAGGGCAAGCTTGCCGATATCGGCATCGCGATCAGCGAGCTTTCCACGCATTTCCAGGGCCAGATGGTCTCGGTGCATCCGGCCTATGACGCGCTCTTTGACGGCCAGTGCCCGGCTGCGGTCCGCGGCGATCCGGAAAAGCGCCGGCTATGGGCGGCAGAGCAGGTACGCAAAGGCGCCAAAGTGTCGCGTCGCTTCGGCTTGACCGAGCATGTGACGTTCACCGGCTCGTTGGCGTGGCCGTTCATCTATCCTTATCCGCAACGGCCGGCGGGCTTGATCGAGGAATGTTTCGCCGAGCAGGCGCGCCGGTGGAAGCCGATCCTCGATCTCTATGACGAGAACGGCGTCGACCTTTGCTTCGAGATTCATCCGACCGAGGATGTTTTCGACGGCGACAGTTTCGACATGTTCCTCGACGCGGTCGGCGGCCACAAGCGTTGCAACATCAATTACGACGCGAGTCACTACATCAAGCAGGGCATGGACTATCTGGGCTTCATCGACGCCTATCATGACCGCATCAAGATGTTCCACGTCAAGGACGCCGAATTCAATCCGACCGCCAAGCAGGGCGTCTATGGCGGGTACAAGGGCTGGCTCGAACGGGCCGGGCGCGACCGCTCGCTCGGCGACGGCCAGGTGAATTTCAGAGCCGTGTTCTCGAAACTCGCCGCTTACGATTTTGCCGGCTGGGCCGTCTATGAATGGGAATGCTGCCTGCAGCATCCGGAAGTCGCGGCGAGGAAGGGCGCGCAGTTCATCGCCGATCATATCATCGAGGTGACGGACCGGGTCTTCGACGATTTCGCCGCGACGGGCGCCGATCGTGCGACCAATCTCAAGCTTCTCGGCGTCAAGGGCTGATCGGATGGTCTATGCGACGGCTGACGGCGGCGGCGCCAGGAAGCTCAGGATCGGCATGGTCGGCGGCGGCCGCGCCGCCTTTATCGGCGCCGTGCACCGCATGGCCGCGCGCCTCGACGATCTGATCGTCTTGACCGCTGGCGCGCTCTCCGCCGATCCCGAAAATGCGCGCCTCTCGGGCGCCGATCTCGGCCTCGATCCTGATCGCGTCTATGCGGACTATCGCGAGATGGCGGCGCGCGAGGCGGCGCGGCCGGACGGAATCGAAGCCGTCGTCATCGTCACGCCGAATCATCTTCATCACCCGGTCGCCAAGGCCTTTCTTGAGGCCGGCATCGACGTCATTTGCGACAAGCCTCTTGCGACAAGCCTTGAAGAGGCGCGGGAGCTGATCGCGCTTACCCGCGCGAAGCGCCTCGTCTTTGCCGTCACGCTGAACAATACGGGCTATCCGATGGTGCGCCAGGCGCGCGAAATGATTGCATCCGGCGAGATCGGCGACATCCGTGTCGTGCACGCCGCCTATATCCAGGATTGGCTCGCCAAGCCGATCGACGCCGAGGGCCAGAAGCAGGCCGAATGGCGGACCGATCCCGCCCGCGCCGGCGCTTCGGCCTGCCTCGCCGATATCGGCGTTCACGCGCATAATCTGGCGCTGTTCGTCACCGGGCTGGAGCTCGACGAAGTATCGGCGGATCTGACCACATTCGTGCCGGGACGGCGGCTCGACGACAACGCCCATGTGCTGATGCGCTTCGCCGGCGGCGCCCGCGGCGTCTTGACGGCGAGCCAAGTCGCGGTCGGCAATCTGAACAACCTCAGCCTCAAAGTCTACGGAACGAAAGCCGGGCTCGAATGGGCGGGCGAAACGCCGGAATTCCTGCGCTTCACGCCCTATGGCGAGCCGAC
>DATGLU010000696.1:0-5083 GCA_035294045.1 Roseiarcus sp.
TACGCGAAAAAATGGCGGCGCTGTTCAAGACGCGAACGCGCGAGGAATGGCGCGCGCTCCTGGAAGGAACCGACGCCTGCTTCGCGCCCGTCCTCACGCTCGCCGAAGCGGCGCGCCATCCGCATCTTGAAGCGCGCGAGACCTTCGTCGCGATGGAGGGCATGATGCAACCAGCGCCGGCGCCGCGCTTTTCGCGGACTCCCGCGGCGATTCGAGCGATCGAAGGAAAGCCGAGGACAATCGCGGAAGCGGTGGCGGCCTGGCGCGCAGAGGGGAAGGCTGTGAGCTGACGCCGAGCGGCGCAGATGGCGCCGGATGTTACGAAAACAGCCTGAATCGCGGCTTCTCAGGCGCGCCTTCGGCGCCGGGATCGTCCGGCGGATTGGGCGGCGGCAAGTCGATCACGGAGCGCCGAGCGGCGGACCCCGGCGTCTTTTCGATCGTCGTACTCGGCGGCGGCTCGGCAGGGAGCGACTCTGCCTTCGCAACGCTCGGCTCCGGCGCCTCAGCCACATGCTCGATCATCGCCGGCTCGATCATCGCTGGCTCGTCTCGCGAAGGCGGCGGCTCGGCCGGCGCGCTCAGGCGCTCGTCGGGCGCGCGCCAGACGAAAGCGTCGAGCTTGCCGCTCGGCGAAGCCGGCGCCCAGACATCGCTGATGATCCCCTCCGCGATCCAAGCCGGATCGTGCGGCGCGCGTGAAGCGCGAGCGAGCCATTCGCGCGCCGCGCCGGGCGCGCCGCCTTCGGTCTCTTCGAGATCGGCCATCAGGAGGCAAACGCGCCGCGTCGGCCGGCCGGCCGGGGCGCCCGCTTCGATCAGCGGCGCGATCGCCTCGCGCGCGGCTTTGAAATCGCGCGCTTCGAGCGCGGCGCGCGCGACCGTCAGCCGGCTTTCCGGGTCGTTCGGGGCGACGCGGGCGAGCGCCCGCGCCCGCAACAGGCGATCGCTCGCCGAGTCGCCGGGCCGCATGCGGAGGTACGTCACGGCGAGATCGGGATGCGGCGTCTTAGCGTAGCTCGTCTCGATGATTTTCGAGGCGCGCCGATAATCGCCCTGCGCGGCGAGGAGCCTGCCGACCAAAGCCGCCGCCGGCGCCAGATCGGGCGCAAGACGCACGGCCTCTTGCGCCAAAGCGAGCGCGGCTTGCGGCTCCCGCTGGGCGCGCTCCTGCGCCAGGGCGGTTTTGAGCACGGCGCGCCAGCGATTGGCCGTCGGCTTGTCGATGAGGTGGGCGGCGGCGTTGCTCTCCACGGTCGCCAGCGCGCCGGCCCAATCGCCTTGCGCCGCGCGATGATCGAGCACCGCCTGGCCCGCCCATGGCAGCGGCGCATGCTTGTTCGCCTCGGCGGCGTATTGAATCGCGGCGGCGTGATCGCCGCGCCGGCGCGCTTCAAGATGCAGCCCGCGCAAGCCCAAAGCGTGGGTCGACGCCTTGCCGAGCATGTCGCGAAACGCCGCCTCGGCGGCGGCGCGGTCGCCGGCGAGTTGCGCGGCTTGGGCGCGCAACAGATGGGTCAGCGGCTCGTCGCCGATCAGGCGATGGGCCTCGGCGGCATGGCGCCGCGCAGTGCGCGCATCGCCGGAGCCGACCGCGATCATGCCGCGCGACAAAGCCGCCATGCCCTTCTCGCGGCGGCGCGCCCGTCGCGCCAGCGTCACCAGCGAGGGAATGCGAAAGACAAAACGGATGATCCCCCACAGGATCGCGATGACGATCGCCAGCGCAACGACGAAGCCGAGCGCGACCATGGCCGAGGCTTGAATATGATAGCCGCCCCAAGTCAGCTCGACTTGCCCCGGGTGATCGGCGAGCCAGGCGAGGCCCAGCGCCGCGAGGCAGAGCAGGCCCAAGAAGATCACCAAACGGACCATTCGATCTCCGAGACCGGGTTGGTGGAGCGGCGCGGCGCAACCAAGCTTTATTGCTTATCGGCCGCCGCGAGTTTCGCCATTGCGTCGTTGAGAATGTCTTGCGCGGCCGCATCCGCCGCTAACCGGGCGCGCGCCGCCGCTGCCCAATCTTGCGAAGCCTTGCGCGCCGGCTCGGGCAAGCGAGACCACAGCGCCATCGCCGCGCCGATGTCGCCGCGATCGAGCGCGGCGGCGATCTGGGAGAGGAGCGCGGCCGGATCGTCGCCCGGCGTCGCCCCGACCGGCGTAATCTTCACGACCCGGCTCATATTGCTCATCAGCCGATCGATGACGCCGCCGCTCTCCTTGGGCGCGACGGCTTCCAGCGCGTGAGGCGCGGCTTGGGCGAAGCGGGCGGCGAGCGCCTCGGCGGTCGGCGCGCCGTGCTCCGCGAAAGGCTTCAAGGCCGCAATCTTTGCCGGATCGGCGCCGAGCCGTTCGAGCGCGCTTTCCTCGGCGGCGTAAGGCGCGCCCGCGGCGAGGCGCGCCGCGACCGCTTCCGCCGCGACGGCCAAGCCGGTCCAGTCCTTGCGGCCCGGACCATTCTCGGGCGCGACCCGTGTCTCGTTCTTTGGCGCGGCGAGCGCCGCCTCCACTTTGCCAAGCCTTTCTTGAAGCGCGGCGATGTCGGCGCTGGTCCCGGCCGATTGCGGCGGCTCGCGCGGCGCGCTTTCGAGCTTTTTGACGCGCTCGCTGAGCGCGCTCAAATCGGTCGGCGAAATGGCGGGAGCCTCTTTTTTTTGCTCCGCCGTCGAAGCGGCCTTGGACGCCAGAGCCAAGGCCTTGGCGGCGTCCGAGCGCGCCGCCTGGCTGTCGGTTTGCGCCGCCTTGGCCGCATCGGCGGCGGACGCGGCGTTTTGCGCCGCCGCCTCCAAGGCGGCGACACGGCGGGTCAAATCGGCGATCGGCGCATCGACGACGGCGAGCCGCTGCTTGATCAGCGCGTCGACATCGCCGCTTTCGAACCACAGCGCCGCGGCCGCGACGATCGCGCCGGCAAGGCCGCCGATCGCGGCGCCGGCAAGCGATCTAGAACGCGCCTTCGAATCGGCGCTGGCCGCGGAATCTCCCGGCGGCGAGGATCCCCGCTGCGGCTCTTCGCCGCCGGCGCTCGCCGCGCTTTGCTCCGTCGCCGCGTCGCCTTCGATGATCGGCGGCTCGCCGCGTCGGTCGCGATTGGGCGCGGCGGTTGCTTCAGGATCGAGCCGCCGCTGCGCATTGTCATCCGCCATCCGCTCTCGCCCTTCTTTCCGGGCCTTCCTATAGGCGAGGCGGCGAGCGAAGGAAACGGCCAGGCTGATCGACGGCGCGTCTTGCCGGTTCACCCGGCCCGCGCCCATTGCTTGAGCGCTTCGAAGAGACCGGCTTCGGTCGCCCGCGGCGCGACGACGATCGCCTTTGCGCCGGCGGCGCGCAGCGGCTCGGCGGCGTTTTCGGAGATGCAGATATGCGCCATGGATCCGAGCTTGGCGTCGAGCTTCGCCTTGTTCGCCAGACCCACGACGATGCCGGCGCTGCGCGGCGAATAGTAAAGCGCGGCGTCGCCATCGGCATAAGCCTCCGCTTCCTCGGCGCTCCACGCCTCGCGCGCCAGCGCCTCGTAAATTTCGCAGAGCGCGACGCGATGGCCGGCGGCGGCGAGCGTTTCGACGACGTCGCCTGTCCGATCGCGGCCGGCAAGGTACAGGACATGGGATTTTTGCGGCAACCGGTCGCAGATCAAAGCCGCCAGCGTCGCCGCGCCCGGCGCCACGGCGCGCGGCGCCGAGAGGCCGATCCGCGCGGCGACTTCGGCGGTGCGCTCGCCGACGACGTAAAGCGGCAGCGAGGCGAGCTTAGCGTAGCGCTCCGGCGGCAGCACGGTGAAGGCGGCGGCGCTCGTCGCGGTCAAGGCGTCGAATGCGCCGTCGGGCGGCTCGGCCCCGGTCGCCCGAATCGACAGAGCCGGCGCAAAGAGCGGCGCGAAGCCAAGCGCGGCCAGGCGCTTCGCCGTGGCGGCGGCGTCTTCGCTGGACCGGGTGAGGACGACTCGCATCGACGTCAGCTCGCGAACAGCAAAGCCGGCGCCTTGGCGCGAATCTCGCGCCCCGCCTCGGCGCCGAGCCGTTCGGCGTCCGCGCCCTCGCCGTCGCGGCGCGCTTCGGCCCAATGCCGGCCGTCGGGCGACAGAGTGAGGCCGCGGAGCGACAGGCGGCCATGGACAAGCCGGGCGTGAGCGGCGATAGGCGTCCGGCACGAGCCATCGAGTTCGGCGAGAAAGGCGCGCTCGGCGGCGAGCGCCAGGCCCGTCGGGGCGTCCAGAATCGGCGCCAGCATCTCGGCGACGCGGCGATCGCCGCGCCTTGCGGCGATCGCGATCGCGCCCTGCCCGGCGGCGGGCAGGAACTCGTCCGGATCAAGGATCGCCGCAGCGCGATGCGCGAGGCCAAGCCGCTTGAGCCCGGCCATAGCCAGCAGCGTACAATCGAATTCTCCCGCCTCGACCTTGCGCAGCCGCGTCTCGACGTTGCCGCGCAATAGGCCGACGGTGAGATCGGGCCGGGCGCGCAAGACGAGGGCTTGGCGGCGCGGCGAGGCCGAGCCGAGCCGCGCGCCGTTCGGCAAAGCGGCGAGACTCGTGGCTTTGGACGAGATCAAAGCGTCGCGCGCGTCCTCGCGCGGCGGACAGCCCGCGATGACGATCCCTTCAGGCAAGGAAGTCTGCAAATCCTTAGCCGAATGGACGGCGCAATCGACCGCGCCGGCAAGCAAGGCTTCATCCAATTCCTTGGCGAAGAGGCCCTTGCCGCCCGCCTCGGCGAGCGGCCGGTCGACGATTCTGTCGCCGGTCGTGCGGATCACGACGATGTCGATTTCGCTCGGCGCGATCCCCGCCGCCGCGGCGACGCTGGCGCAGACTTGCCGCGTCTGGGCCAGCGCCAAAGGCGAGCCGCGCGAGCCGACTTTCAGAAACGGGATCGCCATGACGCTCCAGAGGGACTGTTCGCCGAGAGTATAGGCGGGCCCCGCGGGGCGAGAAAGCTGTAGCCGCGGTCGCTGTAGCCGCGGCCGCCGACCGCGGCCGCAACCCAGCCAACTTTGAATTCGCGGTCCGCGACCGCGGTTACAACCCCGCGCTCCGTGGCCGCGGCCGCCGACCGCGTCTACAACTCGGCTAAGGTGGCGCGAA
>DATGLU010000697.1:0-4408 GCA_035294045.1 Roseiarcus sp.
CATATGGTGGTGATGCCCGACGCCGATATGGATCAGGCGGTCGATGCGCTGATCGGCGCGGGCTATGGCTCGGCCGGCGAGCGCTGCATGGCGATTTCGGTGGCGGTGCCGGTCGGCCAGCGCACCGCCGACGAGCTCGTCAAGCGGCTCGTTCCACGGGTGGAGTCGCTCAAGATCGGCCCGTCGACCGACGCGTCCGCCGATTACGGCCCGCTGGTCAGCAAGGCGCTGCTCGACAAGGTCAGGAATTATGTCGAGATCGGCGTGAAGGAAGGCGCCAAGCTGGTCGTCGACGGCCGCAGCTTCAAGATGCAAGGCTACGAGAACGGCTTCTATATGGGCGGCTGCCTCTTCGACCATGTCACCCGCGACATGCGCATCTATAAAGAGGAGATTTTCGGGCCGGTCCTGTCGGTGGCGCGGGCCGGCTCTTATGACGAAGCCCTTGCCTTCTGCAACGACCACGAATACGGCAACGGCGTCGCCATCTTCACCCGCGACGGCGATGCGGCGCGCGACTTCGCCTCGAAAGTGCAGGTCGGCATGGTCGGGATCAACGTGCCGATCCCGGTGCCGATCGCCTATTACACGTTCGGCGGCTGGAAGCGCTCCGGCTTCGGCGACCTCAACCAGCACGGCACGGACGCCTTCCGCTTCTACACCAAGACCAAGACGGTCACCTCGCGCTGGCCCTCCGGCGTGAAAGAAGGGGCGAGCTTCAGCATCCCGGTGATGAACTGACCCGAAAAGCACGGCGGGTTCAGCGAAGCGGGCCCGCCGTGCTAGGCTGGGGTTTATGTCAGCGTCAGCGGAGAAATTTATGTCGTCCAACGAGTTCCTGAACTGGGCCGAAGCTCAGGAAGGACGTTGGGAATTACACGGCGGCGTCGCCGTGGCGATCGCGCCGGAGCGAATAATCCATTCTCAATGCAAAGGCAGAGTTTATCGCAGTTTGAGCGCCGCGATCGAGCGCTCTGGCGCGCCGTGCGAAGCCTTGCCTGACGGCCCAGGGGTCCGCATAGCGGAAGACACAGTATTTGAACCGGACGCGCTCGTTTATTGTGGTTCGCAGCCGCGATCCATCGGGCTTGAAGTCTCAAACCCGATCATTGTTGTCGAAGTCCTATCGCCGACGACGGCCGCGTTGGACCATGGCGCCAAATTGACCGGGTATTTTTCTTTGTCCAGCGTGGTTCACTATCTCATTGTCGATGCTGATCGACGTGTTGTGATCCATCATAAACGTGGCCAAGGCGATGTGATCGAGACTCGGATCGTTGCCGAAGGACAGCTGCGGCTCCAACCTCCGGGGCTGGAGATTTCTGTCGCTGAATTATTCCCTGCGTAGTCAGCAGGCGCGGGATCTACGTGTTCGACCTCTCTTCCGAACAACTCGCCCTCCGCGACATGGCGAAGAAATTTGCGGATGAGCGCTTCGCGCCGAACGCGGTCGATTGGGACCAGCGCAAGCATTTCCCCGTCGACGAGCTGCGCGAGGCGGCCGCGCTCGGCATGGGCGCGATCTATGTGCGCGAGGCGAGCGGCGGCTCGGGCTTGAGTCGGTTCGATGCGGCCGTGATCTTCGAGGCCTTGGCGACCGGCTGCCCGAGCACCGCGGCGTACCTTTCGATCCACAATATGGTCGCCTGGATGGTCGACCGCTTCGGCTCGCCCGATCTCATCGCCCGGTTCATGCCGAAACTGGCGACGATGGAGCATCTCTCCAGCTATTGCCTGACCGAGCCGGGCGCCGGCTCGGATGCGGCGGCGCTGAAGACCAGGGCGCGGCGCGACGGCAATTCCTCTTACCTGCTCGACGGCGTCAAGCAATTCATCTCCGGCGCAGGCGCGTCCGACGTCTATCTCGTCATGGCGCGAACCGGCGGCGAAGGCGCAGGCGGCGTCTCGGCCTTCCTCGTCGAGAAGGACACGCCCGGCCTCTCCTTCGGCGCCAACGAGCGCAAGATGGGCTGGAACACCCAGCCGACGCGCCAAGTCATCATGGAGAACGCGCGCATCCCCGCCGAGAATCTGATCGGCGAGGAGGGGCAGGGCTTCAAGATCGCCATGGCCGGGCTCGACGGCGGCCGGCTCAATATCGGCGCCTGCGCCCTGGGCGGCGGCGAGGCGGCGCTCGCCAAGGCCCTCGCCTATATGCGTGAGCGGAAGGCTTTCGGCCGGCCGATCATTGATTTCCAGGCGCTGCAATTCCGCCTCGCCGACATGGCGA
Source organism: Roseiarcus sp. (assembly GCA_035294045.1). Classification (GTDB taxonomy): domain Bacteria; phylum Pseudomonadota; class Alphaproteobacteria; order Rhizobiales; family Beijerinckiaceae; genus Roseiarcus. The sequence goes on from DATGLU010000697.1 coordinate 2,231, forward strand.
TCTCGCTCGAAGCGGCGCGCTCGTTGCTCTGGCGCGCCGCCGCGGCGCTCGACGCCAAAGCGCCCGACGCGACGCGGCTCTGCGCAATGGCGAAGAAGACCGCCACCGACGCCGGCTTCAGCGCCGCCAACGACGCGCTGCAAATGCTCGGCGGCTACGGCTATCTCGCGGATTACGGAATCGAGAAGATCGTCCGCGACCTACGCGTGCACCAGATTCTCGAGGGGACGAACGAGATCATGCGGCTGATCGTGGCGCGGGGATTGATGGCGTGAGCCGGTCACGGATTTGGATAGACAATCATCCCCACATTAGCTAATGTATCTTAGCTAATGAAGGGTCCGCCGTGACAATTGTCACCATTCATGCCGCGAAGACGACCTTGTCACAGCTCCTCGCGCGGGTTGAAGCCGGTGAGGAAATTGTGCTCGCGCGCGGCAAACAACCTGTCGCCAAGCTCGTGCCTTATCGGGCGCGAAAGTCCAAGCGCCAATTTGGGAAATATAAGGGCGTCATTACCATCGATGAGAGCTTCTTTGAGCCTCTCACAGAAAAGGAATTGAAGGACTGGGGCCTATAATGCGCTTGCTCCTCGACACGCACGCGCTTCTTTGGTGGTTCGTGGGCGATGAGAGGCTTTCGCAGGCGGCAAAACGCGCAATCAGCCGGAGTTCAGACACGTTTGTCAGCGCCGCAAGCGCCTGGGAGATAGCGATAAAACACCGCGCCGGGAAACTTCCCGGCGCGAGCGCAATCGTCGGCGATATGAGCGCCGCGGTTGTCGACGAGGAGTTCCGAGAATTGCCGATCAGCCTCAATCACGGCCAGATTGCAGGCTCCTTGCCGGATATCCACCGCGATCCTTTCGATCGAATGCTCATGGCCCAAGCAATGGCCGAGAACCTCGTTCTCGTATCCAACGAACGCCTTTTTGACGCTTACGGCGTCGCGCGTCTGTGGTAGCGGCCGAACCTACTCCGCCGCCTCGGCCAGCGCAGGATAATCCGTGTAGCCTTCCGGCCCCTCCGCATAGAACGTCGCCGTGTTCCACTCGTTGAGCGGCGCGTTCAGCGCGAAGCGGCGCGGCAGATCGGGATTGGCGATGAACAGCTTGCCGAAAGCGATGGCGTCGGCTTCGCCGGCGGCGAGGACTTGCTCGGCGCTCTCGCGGTCGAAGTTTTCGTTGGCGATGTAGACGCCGCCGAACGTCTTCTTGAGCGAAGGCCCGAGCCGCGGCGCTTTCAGCGATTCGCGCGCGCAGATAAAGGCTATCCTTCGCTTGCCGAGCTCGCGGGCGACATAGCCGAAGGTCGCGGCAAGATCGCTGTCGCCCATATCGTGCGAATCGGCGCGCGGCGCGAGATGCATGCCGACGCGGCCCGGCCCCCAAACCGAGACGACGGCGTCGGTCACGTCCAGCATCAGCCGGGCGCGGTTCTCGATCGGGCCGCCATACTTGTCGTCGCGCTTGTTGGTGCTGTCTTGCAGGAACTGGTCGAGCAGATAGCCGTTGGCGCCGTGAATCTCGACGCCGTCGAATCCGGCGGCTTTGGCGTTCTCGGCGCCTTTGCGGAACGCCTCGACGATTCCAGGAATCTCGTCCGTCTCCAAGGCGCGCGGCGCGACGTAAGGCCGCTCCGGCCGCACGAGCCTGACATGGCCCTTGAGCGCGATGGCGCTCGGCGCGACGGGGAGCGCGCCGTTATGGTAGCTCGGATCGGAGACGCGGCCGACATGCCAGAGCTGGAGCAGCATGCGGCCGCCCGCTTTGTGAACGGCGTCGACGATCCGCCGCCAGCCCTCGACCTGCTCGCCGGACCAGATGCCGGGCGTTCGCGGATAGCCGACGCCAAGCGGCGTGACCGAAGTCGCTTCCGAGAAAATCAGCCCGGCGGAAGCGCGCTGCACGTAATAGTCGCGCATCAGCGCATTGGGAATGCGCCCCTCCCCGACCGCCCGGGTGCGCGTCAGCGGCGCCATCAGGATGCGATTTGGCAGGCGCAAATCGCCGATTGCGATCGGCTCAAACAACAGTGACATAAAGCTATTATCCCCAAAGGCCAGGCTAATGACGCAAAAAGAGATAGGCGCCGTGTCGCCCCGCGACAAGACGCTTCGCCGAGCCTAACGATTTCGTGAGATTCGGACGCCGCGCCGCAAATGGGGAGCGCCCTTCCG
>DATGLU010000698.1:0-9058 GCA_035294045.1 Roseiarcus sp.
TCCGGCGCGCCGACGCGGGGTCCTTTGCGCTCCTCTTTCGTCGCGCTCTGCTCGACCGGCAGGCCCATCACGGTCAAAGCGAGCCGGCGAGGCCCGGCGAAGCTTTTGGCGCCGTCATAGAGCAGGCCGCGCTCGACCAAAGCGTTGGTCGTCAGCCGCCGCAAATCCTCCGCCGCCTGGCGCTGCATGCGCGCCGGGATTTCTTCGCTGAAGAGTTCGAGCAGCAGATCGGGCATGGGAGCTTAGCGGACTCGCGTGACGCCGCGCCGCCGTCATTCCGAGGAGCGCAGCGACGAAGCACTCCATTCATAGGGCGACGTCCTACTGGATTGCTTCGCTGCGCTCGCAATGACGGCGAGGACGGCACAAACCGAGCCGTGCTTAGTCGAGGCCGCTGGCAAAGTCACGTCGGCGCCGTGTCATTCCCGCGTAAACGGGAATGACAGGGCCGGTTAAGCTTTGGCTAACCACGTTGTTTCGAATTTTAGCCAACCGGAGAAACCGCCCGCCGGCCAATGCGTTTTCGGGCCTGAAGGGCTGGGGTTCCCAGGCGAGTTCTGGCTCTTCGTCCATAATCGCGGCTGGAGGGGCCGACGCGCGCAAGCCCTTCCGGCCGCGCCGGCTCCTCTAGGCCGCCGCCGCGCCGCCGCCTTCGGTCTTGAGCCAGGCGGCGCCGCAGGCCTTGGCGAGCTCCCGCACCCGCAAAATATAGCTCTGGCGCTCCGTCACCGAGATCACGCCGCGCGCGTCGAGCAGGTTGAAGGCGTGGCTCGCCTTGATGCACTGGTCATAGGCCGGAAGAGCGAGCAGATGCCGGCCTTCCGCCGCGCCTTTTTCGAGCAGGGCGCGACATTCGCCTTCGGCGTCGCGGAAGTGGCGGAACAGCAGCTCTGTGTCGGCATATTCGAAATTGTGCCGCGAATATTCCTGCTCCGCCTGCCTGAAAACGTCGGCATAAGTGATGCGCTCGGCGCCGTCGCGGCCGTTGAAATTGATGTCGTAGACGCTGTCGACGCCCTGCACGTAAGTGGCGAGCCGCTCGAGGCCATAGGTCAATTCGCCCGAGACCGGCGCGCATTCGAAGCCCGCGACCTGCTGGAAATAGGTGAATTGCGAGACTTCCATCCCGTCGCACCAGCATTCCCAGCCGAGGCCCCAGGCCCCCAGGGTCGGGCTTTCCCAGTCGTCCTCGACGAAGCGGATGTCGTGCAGGGCCGAATCGACGCCGATCGCCTTGAGCGAGTCGAGGTAGAGCTGCTGCAGATCGTCCGGCGACGGCTTCAGGATGACCTGGAATTGGTAATAGTGCTGGAGCCGGTTCGGATTTTCGCCGTAGCGGCCGTCCTTGGGTCGCCGCGACGGCTGCACATAGGCCGCTTTCCAGGGCTTGGGGCCGAGCGAGCGCAAGGTCGTCGCCGGGTGAAACGTGCCGGCGCCGACCTCCATGTCGTAGGGCTGCAGGATCACGCAGCCCTGCCGCGCCCAGAAGCCCTGCAAAGCGAGAATAAGGCCCTGGAACGAGCGGGTCGGGTCGAGCGAGGGATCGGCGGGCACGGGCGGCTTCAGGTTCCGGAAAGCGCGCGGACCCTAGTGAGCGAAATCCCGCGGGTCAACGCGGGCGGAAGCCTTGCCGCCGCGGTCGCCGACCGCGGCTACACCAGAGCCAGTTTCGGCCGCGGCGCCAGGACGCCGATCACCCGCGCCAGATCATGGCCGCGCTTCATCACCAGGCCGCCGACCGCGACGACGCTGTAGGCGCCCTGCCGGCGCGCCAGATTCGGGTCTTTCTTGATCCGGTAGAGCGGGGTCTCCGACGCGCGGCGAAAAATCGAGAAAACCGCCTCGTCGGGGGTGAAATCGAGAGCGTAATCGCGCCATTCGCCGGCCGCGACCATGCGGCCATAGAGATCCATGATTTCGCGCAATTCCGCGCGGCTGAACGAGACAACCACCGAAGATTTTGCAAAGACGCCGCGCTGATCGTGAACGCCTGCGTCAAGCGCGCCGCTCTCGTGAAGCGGCGCGCGCCGCTGCTGCGGCGGATCGACTTCGCTCATTGCGCCTCCCTGTTCAAAGAAGACGGCCAGCGGCGGAGCGCCGCCTCTTGCCGTTCAAAAGCCGTTCATGATCGCGCGAAGGCCGGCGCGTAGCAAGCGCGATCCGCCCCCGCAATTCGCGCCCGTCGCTCGCCTCGATGAAGGCCGCGCAGATCGCGCCCGGCGCGACGCCGTCGAGGCGCACCGGCGTGAAATCCTCCATCCGGCCGATCCCGCCGCGCTCCATCAGGATCGGCGCAGCGCGGCCGACATGCTGCGCCAGCCGTTTCGCCCAGGCGGCGCCGGACGCCTCGCGCAGCCGCGCCGCGCGTTCGCGGGCGATGCCGGCGGGGACTCGCGGCATGCGGGCGGCCGGCGTTCCCGGCCGCGGCGAGAACGGAAAGACATGGGCGCGCGCGAGGCCGCAATCCGCGACGAGGCGCAGCGAGTTCTCGAACATCGCCTCGCTCTCGGTCGGAAAGCCGACAATGATGTCGGCCGAGAAGGCGATATCCGGGCGGGCGCGCCGGGCGCGTTCGCAAAACCGCACCGCGTCGGCGCGGCTGTGGCGGCGCTTCATCCGCTTCAGGACGAGATCGTCGCCGGATTGCAGCGACAGATGGAGATGCGGCATCAGCCGCTTCTCTACCGCGATCGCCCGTTCGAGCTCGGCGTCGACTTCGACCGAATCGATCGAGGAAAGGCGCAACCGCTTCAAATCCGGCGTCTCGGCAAGGATGCGGCGGACCAGGCCGCCGAGTCGCGGCGCGTCCGGCGCGTCGAGGCCGTAAGCGGTGATGTCGACGCCGGTCAGCACGATTTCGGCGACGCCGTTCGCGACGAGGCGCTGGATGTCCGCGACGATCTGCGCCGGATCGAGCGAACGCGACGGCCCGCGCGCCAGCGGGATGACGCAGAACGTGCAGCGATGGTCGCAGCCGTTCTGGATTTCGACGAAAGCGCGGGTGCGCGCGTCGGCGATGGCGGGGCTTGCCGGGGGCGTCGAATTCGCGCCGACCGTCACGCGCGGGGCCGCGCCGGCGGCGATGCGGGCCAGCGCCGCGCCGTCGCGCTTCTCGCGATTGCCGATCACCGCGTCGACTTCCGGCATCGCGGCGAAGGCTGCTGCGTCGATCTCGGCGCCGCAGCCGGCGACGACGACTCTCGCGAAAGGCCGCTCGCGCTTGAGCCGCCGCGCGGCCTGCCGCGCCTGGCGCAGGGCTTCGCCCGTCACCGCGCAAGAATTGACGATGCTGAGGCCCGCCGCGCCCACCCGCTCGGCCTCGCGCACGATCGCGTCCGATTCGGCGAGATTGAGTCGGCAGCCGAACGTCTCGATCGTGATGGCGCTCACGCGGTTGCGCCTTCCTCGCGGGGCGCGAGCGTCGCCTCGAACTCCAGCTCGACCGGCCCGGTCATCAGGACATGGTCGTCGCTCGATCGCCATTCGATGGTCAGGTCGCCGCCCGGCAGGCTGATTCGCGCCTTGCGGTCGGCGAGGCCTCTCCGCGCCGCGGCGACCAGCGTCGCGCAGGCCGCCGAGCCGCAGGCCTTGGTCGCGCCGGCGCCGCGCTCCCAGACTTTCAAGCGAATGTGATCGCGGCCGAGGACCTGCGCCAGCGAGATATTCGCCTTTTCCGGGAAAAGCGGATGCGTCTCAAGCGCGGGGCCGACGACATGCAAATCGTACGCTTCGGCGTCGCCGACGAAGAACACCGCGTGCGGATTGCCCATGCTGACGAGCGAAGCCGCGTCGAGGGTCGCAGGAACGCCTGCGGGAAACTTCAGCGCGACGGCCCTCATATCGGCGATAGGTTCGCTCAGCGGAATGTCGCGCCAGCCGAAACGCGGCGGCCCCATATCGACGCAAAAGACGGACTCGCTTTCGCGGCGGCATTCGAGCAGGCCGGCTCTCGTCTCCAAGTGAAGGAGCGGCCCCGCGCCGCCGCGCATCAACTGGTAGGCGACGCAGCGCGCGCCATTGCCGCAGGCGCCCGATTCGCTGCCGTCATTGTTGAAGATCGTGACATAGGCGTCCGCGCCGGGGCGCCGCGCGTCGGCGACGACCATCAATTGGTCGAAAGCGAGGCCCGGCCTTCGATGGATGGCGCGCGCGTCGTCGCCCGACGCCGCGATCCCGGCGCCGCGCAGATCGAGCACGACGATCTCGTTGCCGGCGCCGTTCATCTTGGCGACGCGCCGGCCGATCAGAACGGGCGAGAGAGAGGAAATGCTCAATGCTCCACGAAACCTTTTCGCTGCGCCGTACCCTCACCCCAACCCTCTCCCGCAAGCGGGAGAGGAGCGCGCTGCGACTTTCATCAGCGGCCACAACCCTTCTCCCGCTTGCGGAAGAAGGTGGCGCGAAGCGCCGGATGAGGGTGAGCCAGGCGTCGAAAACCAAGCTCCTTATAGCCAGAGCGCCGGTCAGCCGCAAAGCCGCTTAGCGGCTCGCCGGCCCGCGCTTCCGCGCTTTCGCGCCGTCGATCGCGCGCGCGCCGAAACGGGCGAGCGCCTCGCGCAATTCCTCGCCGTCGATCGCCGCCGCGGCCTGGCGCGCCTCGGCGAGCGCCTCGGCGCTTGGCGGCGGCGCCCGCCGTCGGCGCGCCGGCTGTTCGACCGGCCCCTGACGAAAGGCCAGTTTGCCGACGCAACGCCAGCCGAGATGGGAGTTCACTTTTTCGATGATCAAAGCGGCGCAATGCTGCGCCTCCAGGGCGAAGCCGCCCGCGACCCTCAGCACCAAAGTCGCCGGCTCGATCGGCGATTCCGGATCGCGCTTGGGCGGCCGAGGCGGCCATTGCAGCTTGATCGGCCGGCAGGAGCGGGCGATCGTCTCGCCGACGATTTCCGGCCAGGAGGCGACGAGGCTCGCTTCGCCGAAGCCCTGCTTGGCGAGGACTGGCTCGACCAATGGGGCGACGAAATCGCCGAGAGGCGTCGCCCAGCGCCGCTTCTTCGCCCCGGCGGGTTCCGTCATTGGCCTTGTCCGCTTACAACCTGCCGCGATGCCCGCCAGTCTAAACGCTCGCCCGCGGAAAACGAAGCGCACGGACGCCGCGTCGCGCCTGCTCGCCTGGTGGGACATCCATCGCCGCGCTTTGCCGTGGCGCGCCGGCCCCGGCGAGACGCCCGATCCGTACGCGGTCTGGCTCTCCGAAATCCTCCTCCAGCAGACCACGGTCGCGGCGGCGACGCCCTATTTTCTCCGCTTCATGACGCGCTGGCCGCGCGTGACCGATTTGGCGGCCGCGCCGCTCGACGAGGTGATGCAAGCTTTCGCCGGGCTCGGCTATTATTCGCGGGCGCGCAACATGCACGCCTGCGCGCAGGAGATCGCGCGGCGCGGCGGCGCTTTTCCGCAGGACGAGGCGGACCTGCGCAAGCTGCCCGGAATCGGCGCCTATACCGGCGCGGCGATCGCCGCGATCGCGTTCAACCGGCCGGCCGCGCCGGTCGACGGCAATATCGCGCGGATCATCGCCCGGCTGAACGCGCTCGAGCGGCCGATCGCCGAATCGAGAAAGCAGATTGCCGCGGCCGCAGCCGCGCTGACGCCGCCTGACCGGCCCGGCGATTTCGCCCAGGCGATGATGGATCTCGGCGCGACGATCTGCGCGCCGCGCCGCCCCAATTGCCGCGCCTGCCCGCTCACGGCCGATTGCGCCGCCTTTGCCGGCGGCGAGCCCGAGGCGTTCCCGCGCAAGGCGGCGAAACCGACGCGGCCGCTGCGCCGCGGCGTCGCGTTCTTCTTGCGCGCTCCGGACGATCGCATCCTAATGCGGACGCGGCCGCCGAAAGGCTTGCTCGGCGGCACGGTCGAATTGCCGGGCGGCGAATGGTCGAGCGCATTCAACTTTGGCGAAGCTCTCGCTCACGCGCCGGCCCGCGCCGAGTGGCGGCTTTTGCCGGGCCTGGTCGGTCAGGTCTTCACGCATTTCGCGCTCGAGCTCGCCGTCTATGCCGGCCGCGCCGACAGCGAAGCTGCGCCGGCGAACTGCTACTGGGTCAAGCAGAGCGATCTCGGCGGGCTCGCGCTTTCCGGCGTGATGAGCAAGGTCGTCGCGCACGCGCTGCGGTACGAGAGCCATCCCTTCTCCCCGCAAAGCGGGGAGAAGGTGGCCGAGCGAAGCTCGGCCGGATGAGGGGCTGCGCAGGACTCGAAGGGTACGCGCGCGCGAACGCTAATCGCTAGATTCAGCGCTGCTCCTCATCCGGCCCTTCGGGCCGCCTTCTCCCCGCTTTGCGGGGAGAAGGGGAGGAGCTCGCTCAGTACACGTTGCTATGCGTTTTCGGCGAGAACACGGTCAGCAGCAGGATTTTCAAATCGAGCCAGAACGACCAATTGTCGATATAGTAGAGATCGTGCTCGACGCGGCGGCGCATCTTTTCGTCGCTAGCGATTTCGCCGCGAAGGCCGCGCACCTGCGCCCAGCCGGTAATGCCGGGCTTGACATTGTGCCGTCGCGCATATTGGGCGATGCGCCGCTCATAGAGCTGGTCATGGGCGAGGGCGTGCGGCCGCGGCCCGACCAGGGACATGTCGCCGGTCAGGACGTTGAAGAGCTGCGGCAGTTCGTCGATGCTGTAGCGCCGCAAGATCGCGCCGATCCGCGTCACGCGCGGATCGTTGCGCGTCGCCGATTTGAGCGCGGAATTGTCCTCCATCGTCGTCATCGTGCGGAATTTATGGATGCGGAACGGCTCCTGATTGAAGCCATAGCGTCGCTGCGAGAAGAAGACCGGCCCGGCGCTGTCAAGCTTGATCAGCAAGGCCGCGATCGTGAAGAGCGGCGCCAGGGCGATCAGCGCAAGCGTCGCCGCGACGATGTCGAAGAGGCGCTTCTCGATGAGCTGCACCGTGGTCAGCGGTCGGCGGGTGATGTTGAGGCTGGCGATCGGCCCGAGCTTGGCGACCTCCGCCTCGGTGAAGCGATCGAGTATTTCTTCCGGCCCTAAGTGAATCTCGGCCGGCGTGCGGATGAACGCATCGACGCAGGTTTCGATCAATCGCGCCCGCGACCATGGGATGGCGATGAAGACATCGTCGGGACGCAGCACCCTCACCGTCGCCGCGGCGAGCGCGAGATCGTCGCGGACAGTGCCGTCGCCGTCGCGAATCACCGCGGCCGAAACGACCTCCATGCCGGAATGGTCGAGGTCGTAGCGTTCGGCGAAGCTCGTCAGTTGCATTTCAAGCCCGACCAGGACGAGACGCCGGCGCGGCAGCAAGCCACGCTTCTTGGCTGCTGCGACCAGCGCGACCAAGCTGGCGCGCGCGCCGCCGAGCGCGAGAAATCCGGCGACATAGAGAACCGCGGTCGCGCCGCGCGAGAAGACTTCCGTCGTCTTGGTGACGAAGCCGAGCGCCAGCACGCAGAAAAACGCGATGTTCCACACGGAAAGGCAGCGCCCGATATGCCCCTCCATCTGCGCGTATTGCTTGATTCCGTATTCGCCGCGCTGCGCGTTGAGCGCGACGACGACCGCGCCGAGGACGAGGCCGACCTCGACGACAGATTCGGCCCGCGGAAAAAAGCCGAACGTCGCGAGCCGATAGAGGATATGCGAGGCCGCCGCGGCGACCACGATCGCGCCGAAATCGGCCGCCGCCGCGACATAGCCGAAGCCGACCTCCACCGCGAGCTTTGGCGCGCCGGCGCGCCGGCGCTGGATCGCGCCGCTTGGCGCCGGGCGCTTTTGGGCGCGGCGCGGCCATGCCGGAGCGTCGTGAAACTGAACTCTCGAATGCTTCATATCGGCACAGCCGCTCTACGCATGACGCGAAACGCCGCAGGGGGGCGGCGGTCGGCGCTTGAGCGGCAAGCGGCGTGCCGAGGCCTCCGTCGCCCCCTGCTCTTGCCAGCAAGTGTGTCGTTTCGGGAGGCACGCCGCTTGCCGGTTGGCGGCGACGACAAAAGAAATCCGGAACGTTTCGATGCGGTTGGCGCTGAAACAGAAAGGCGCGGCGGCCAATCCCGCCGCCTATATTGGCGATCTGCCGATCGACGCGGTCGGCCTCGAAGAAACGGCGCGCGCCTTCATCGATTATTGCCGCAGCGCCGAGCGGCGGCGGGCCGAGCGGCCGCTTCTCTCGACCTCGGTCAACGGCCAGGTCGTCTCGCTCTGCGCGGTCGACCGCGGCACGGCGCAATTGTTCCGCAACGCCGATTCGATCAACGCCGATGGCCAGCCGATCGTGACGCTATCGCGCGTTCTTTGCCGGACGCCTCTGCCGGAGCGGGTCGCGACCAGCGATCTTTTTCCGGCCGTCGCCCGGCTCGCCGCCCAATCGGGCGCAACGTTTTACCTGCTCGGCGGGGCCGAAGCGGTCAATCGCGCCGCAATGGAGCGGACGCTCGCTCTCTATCCGCGCCTGCGCATTATCGGCCGGCGCAACGGCTATTTCTCGCGCGCCGAGGAGCCGGCGATCGTCGAGGAGATCGCCCGGCTGGCCCCGGACATTCTCTGGGTCGGGCTCGGCGTGCCGCTCGAGCAGCAATTCTGCGCCCGCAACCTGCGCGCGCTGCGCGGCGTCGGGATCGTCAAGACGTCGGGCGGCCTGTTCGATTTTCTCGCCCTCGCCAAGCCGCGCGCGCCGAGCTGGATGCAGCGGCTCGGCTTCGAATGGCTGTTCCGGATGCTGGCCGAGCCGAGGCGGCTGTTCCTTCGCTATCTGATCACCAATCCGCATGCGCTCTTCGTGCTGGCGCGGGACCTCAAATGACTGTCCTGCTCAGCCGCCGCGCCGCCCTGGCCGCGTTCGCCGCCGCGCTTCTCGCGCCGCGCGCGAGCGCCGCCGCGGTCGCGGAGGATCGCCTCAAGCGCCTGGCGCGCGGCTTCAATCTGCCCGATCAGGCGCCGCTCGTTCCCGGAAAAAAGCCGGACCGCGCGACGCTCGCCTGGCTGCGCCGACGCGGCATGAGCCATGTGCGCCTGCCCGTTCTCGGCGAGGCGGCGATGGCGCGCTTTGCGGATCGCGATCGCATCAGGGCGGCGCTCGACGATCTGGACCGCGCGCT
>DATGLU010000699.1:0-3984 GCA_035294045.1 Roseiarcus sp.
TTTTCGCAACGCCGCGCCGGCAAGCGCGTACCTTCACAGTCCTGCGCAGCCCCTCATCCAGCCGCGCTGCGCGCGGCCGCCTTCTCCCCGCTCCGCAGGGAGAAGGACTGCGCCCCTGTCCTAAAGCCGATGCGCGCGCTCGTCGCCGTCGTAAGGGCGGCGGCGCTCGCGGAACGCGTCGCGCGCCCGTCGGCGCGATTCGAAGGCGGCGCGGCCGAACGCTTTGAGCGGGGCGGCAAGGCGGTCCAAACTCTCGGCGCGCGACACGAAGCGCTCGCCGCGCGTCAATTCGCGGTCGAGCGCGGCCATGGTCTTGGCGAGATCGGAATCGTCCTCGAACCAGACGTCGAGCACCCGCGCCCAGGCGAGGACCAGGCCTTGCAGCTTGAGCGCGCCGACCGCCCCGTCGCTCTCGATTCCCGCCGCCTCCAACATGAAGCGCATCGAGTTGACCGCGAGCTGGTTCATCGCCAGCGCGGATAACGGCTCGCGCCGCAGCCATTGCGCGACCCCGCGCAGGCCCTCCTTGTAAGGCGCCATCGCGTCGAGCCGGCGCATCAGCACGTCGAACAGGCGCTCCTTCGGCGCCTCGCCGGCGAGATCGTCGCTTCGCCTTTCGAGGACGATGCGGTCGATGCGCCGGTTGAAGCCGGCCAGCACGGCGCCCTTGGAGGGAAAGGCGTCGCGGAAATCGGCGAGGGTGACGCCGGCTTTTTCTGCGATGTCGCTGATCGAAATGTCCTCGAAAGCCCGCTCGGCGGCGAGGGCGAGGAGCGCGTCGACGATGCGCGTCTTGGCGTCGCCGCTCGTCGGCGCGGCGGCAGGGGAAGCGTCCTTGTCGGCCATTGAGAGCCTCCTGGTCCCGTTTCGGCCAGTCTAGAGGCTCGCCGCCGCTTCTCCAAGCGACCGCCGCCGCGCCGCGCGGGAGGCGGAATCGTCGCGCTAATGCAGATTGCTGGCGACTTCGTTGAAGGTCTTCGTGAGCTTGGTGCCGACCGAGGTCACCGCCACGATGATGACGACGGCGATCAGCGAGGCGATGAGGCCATATTCGATCGCGGTGGCGCCGGACTCATTGGCAAGGAAGGCATTAAGCGAACGCGTCATCACTGGCTCCGAATGGACATTAGCCAAGACCAGAGGCGTCATGCCTCCTGACCGCGTTTTAGGCGCCGATGCTTTCGGCAAGCTTAAAGCGTTTGGCGATGAGGCGCCTTTTTTGCCCGAAGCCGAGGCGGGCGGCGGCCATTCAACCGGCCAGTTCGCCGGCCCTCTTATGCGCCGCGGCGATCGCCTTTTTCATAAGTTCTTCAAGACCTTCCGGAGATCGCAGGACGGCCAGCGCGGCCGCCGTCGTGCCGCCCGGCGACGTCACGTTTTGGCGCAATTGCGCGGCCGAGACCGCCGGCTCGCGAGCCAGCAATTCGCCGGCGCCCTCCACCGTGCCGCGCGCGAAGCGCATCGCCACCTCCGCCGGCAGGCCGAGCGCCGCGCCCGCCGCCGCCATCGCCTCGACCAAAGCGAACACATAAGCCGGCCCCGAGCCGGAAAGAGCGGTCACCGCATCGATGAAGGTTTCGTCGGGCAGCCAGTCGAAAACGCCAACGGCCGAGAGCAGCGTCTGGGCTATGTCCCGCTGGCGAGCGGTCAGCGCGGCATTGGCCGCCGCGCCGGTGACGCCGCGGCCGATCGCCGCCGGCGTATTGGGCATGGCGCGGACAAAGGCCCGCGCCTTCGGCGCGCGCGCCTGGAGGTCGGCGATCCTTTTGCCGGCAATGATCGAGACGACGAGCGCGCCGCCATGCGCGAGTTCGCTAATGGCCGGCGCGGCCCTATCAAGCATCTGCGGCTTGACCGCGAGCACGACCACTTCCGGCTTGAAATCGGGCGGCGGCGGCATCGTCAAGCCGCGATCGCGGGCGAGTTCGACGATATCCGGCGGGGGCGCGGGATCGAGAACGGCGACGCCGTCCGGCGCCAGCCCGCCGGCCAGCCAGCCGCGCAACATTGCCCCGCCCATCTTGCCGGCGCCGACCAGGACGAGGGATTTCGGCCAGGCGGTCACCCGGTCGGGCCTCGGCGTCGTCCGCCGGACGCGTCTTCGGCCGTCGCGGTGGCGCCGCGGTCCCCGACCGCGGCTACAGCCGGCCTGCGGGAGAAGGAGGCGCGAAGGGCCGGATGAGGGTGAGCCATGAATGGGGTCATCGGCGCCGATCGCCTTACGCATGCCCCTGCGTCTCGAACATGGCGATGTCGAGCGCCTCGCGCGCGCCCTTGCCCGCCCAGAGGACGAATTGGAACGCCTGATAGTAATTCTCACAAGCGGTGAGCGCGGCCTGGACGATCGAGCCGCATTGCATGTCGCTCGGCTGGGCGCCGCCGGAAAGGACCAGCGAATGGCGGAACATGACGATGTCCTCGTTGGTCCACAGATCGAAATGGCCGATCCACAATTGCTCGTTGATCATCTGGATGAGGGCGGCGACCTCGGCGCGGCGCCGCGGCGGCGCTTTCAGGTCGAAGGAGCAGCCGACATGCAGCGATTCGATATCCGGCAGCCAGGTGAAGGCGACCTCGTATTGCGTCCAGGCGCCGGAGACGAGGATCGAGATTTCATCCTCGTCGCCCCGGTCGAAGGCCCATTCGTTCACGGACGCCAATCGTTCGACCACATCGAGGGGATGTTCGGGACGATCGGCGACGACATTCAGGCTCGGCGTCATTCCTGACCCTTCGGCTGCGGTTTTGAGCAGGACTCTCAAGGCACGCTTTCACACGTCCGAGGGTCGCGCGGCGCAAAGGCCGAATCACCCTGACGGCGACTATAGACGCCTCAGAGTCCCTCGAACATGGCCGAAGACATCGCGGATTCGCGAAAATTCGTAAACCGTCCGGAAACCGGCTTCCACAGAATCACTAAGACGAATCAAGCGGGTGGCGGTTTGAGCGCTTCCGCCTCGAGATGCGCGACGCGCGCCTCCAAAGAGCCGAGCCTGGCCTCCAATCCCGTGACCTTTTCCCGCAGCTTTTCGTTCTCGGTCCGCGCAAGGACGGTCATCTCGCGGGCCGCCTCGAACTCCTCGCGCGAAACCAAATTCATGCCGGCCATCAGCCGCTCGAGCTGGCTGCGCAACAGCGTCTCGGCCTCGCGCTTGGCGCCGCCGGCAAGGCCGGCCGCGTCCGACATAAGGCGCGACAGATCGTCGAAAAATCGGCTCGAAGTTTGCGGCATAACGAACTCCCGCGGCCGGAACGGCCCTGAAAAAAGATTTGGAGCCCAAGGCGAGGCGATGCAAGAGGCGATGCGGCTGGACCCTTCTTCTTTAACGCCGCAACGAAGGGGATTGTCTCGCCGCCGCGCCCGTCGATAATGGTCCGGCGCCTTCGACAGGCGAATTCACGAGGGAGGATTCCGATGACCAAGACGATTTTCGCCGCGCTGATTTCCATGGCCCTGCTCGCCGCGCCGACCCTCGCTTTCGCCGACGCGTCCTGCGCCGCCCAGGCGACGGATAAGAAATTGGCCGGCGCCGCCAAGACCAGCTTCATGACCAAATGCAAGAAGGACGCGCAGGCGGCCTGCGACAGCCAGGCGGCCGAAAAGAAGCTCGCCGGCGCGGCCAAGACCAGCTTCACCAAGAAATGCGTCTCCGACGCGACCGGCGGCTAAGATAACCCTGCCCTGTTCTCCTCGCCGGCGTTCCGGGAGAAGGGGCGGCGCGGCCAACAATTGAGCGCGGACTGAGGGAGAGCCCGCCGGTTCGGCGCGCTTCGCGCGCTCGTCTTGCGCCGCGCGCGGGACGATTTCGCCTTTTCTGCGCCGCCATTCCGACAAATTGACCCCCTTGGATCGCGGCGCAGCGAAGGAATCGCCGATGAAGTGGCTTTTGATTTTCCTTGGTCTGGCTCTGATCGTCGTCGCCGGCGCCGGTCTCGTCGCCAGCATCGATCTCCTCACCACCGAGATCGGCGCGATTTATGCGA
>DATGLU010000700.1:0-5580 GCA_035294045.1 Roseiarcus sp.
GGGCGCCCTCTGTTGCATTGTCTGCAGAGGCTTTTGCCGGATTCGTCCGCGCGCCTCAAGTCGGCGGTTCGTCGGACTGGTTTCGATAAAGTGAACAGACGTCCTTACGGGCTCCGCCGCCGCCGCGACCGCATCGGTCGCTAAACGTTTAAGACGATTTCGGCGCTCTTTCGCCGGCGGGTCAAATCGGGATTATTTTTCGGCGGACAAATTTTGCCAATGGCCGTCCATTTGCCGTTGGCGAAGGCTGCGCTTAGCCTCCGCCTGTCCCGCTACCGGAAAGGGCTGCGCCTTGTCCTACCTGTCGACGCCGCAACGCCTCGCCCGCCTGAAAGCCAGAATTGCGGAGCTCGCATTGTGGCGCGTGCGCGAAACGGCGAATGTCGAGAATTGGTCGGCCGACGGCGTCGCAATCTCGCTCGGCGATCCATGGCCCAATCGGGACGGCGTGCGGCGCTTCTCGGCGCGCGGCGTGGTCCCGGGCCATTGGCCGCTTTCGGATGCGCGGCTCTCCCTCGATCTCGGCGGCGAGAGCCTATTGTCTTTGATTTACGATAACGGCGAGACCGCGCGGTTCGGCCTCGATCCCAATCATCAGGAATTTCCGATCAAGCGCCCTTCCTTCTCGATCGACGTCGAAAGCGTCGCCCGTCTGCCGTTCGGGGAGAGAGCGCGCGACCCTCGGCTCAATCGCGCCGCCTTGGTCTGGCTCGACCAGCCGGCCGACCGCCTGCGCCTCTTGCTCGCCCAAGTCGCCGAAGCGACGGAATGTCTCGTCGATCACGAGGTCGTCCCGCATCTGCTGGAAGCGAGCGAGCAAGCGCTGCGCATGCTCGAGTGGCCGTCGGGCACGATGGACTATGTCGCTCGCGTCGCTCCTTCGCCCGCGCAGCAGAGCCTTTGGGGCTTGCCCGAGACTCTCGACAACCCTCCCGGCCTTGACGAGACTCAACGCGAAAGCGTTGTCGCGTCTCACGAGGCGTTGCGGGCAAGATTGAGAGCTTTGCAGGCGAAATTTCCGCCGCAGGGCGAGTTGGCCCTGACCGGCCACGCCCATATCGATTTGGCCTGGCTCTGGCCCTATGAAGAAACGCGCCGCAAATTGCGACGGACATTTCATACCGCGCTATCGCTGATCGGCTCGTCGGAAGATTTTCGCTTCAACCAATCGACCGCCCAATATTACGCGCAGATCGAACAGGACGATCCGGCGCTGTTCGCGCAGATTCGCCAGGCGGCGAAATCGGGCGCGTGGGAGCCGCTTGGCGGGATGTGGGTCGAGCCCGACACGATCATGCCGGCGGGCGAGAGCCTGGTTCGTCAGCTTCTCTACGGGCAGAGATATTTCGAAAAAACTTTCGGGGAGCGGCACGCCGTCTGCTGGCTGCCGGACACGTTCGGCTTCTCGGCCGCATTGCCGCAGCTCCTCAAACAGGCGGGGATCGACAGCTTCTTCACGATCAAGGTCAATTGGTCGGAGACCAACCGCATCCCGTCGGACTTCTTCTGGTGGGAAGGCCTGGACGGCAGCCGGGTTCTCGCCCACACGTTCGACAATCCCGGCGACGGCTATAACGCCTTTCTGCGTCCGGGCGCCTTGGCCGCCACATGGCGGAATTTCCGCGGCAAGCTCCATCATTCCGCATCGCTTCTCGCCGTCGGCTATGGCGATGGCGGCGGCGGCGTGACGCCGGAAATGATCGAGCGCGAAACGCAATTGCGCGATTTTCCCGCCTTGCCGAGGGCGCGCTGGTCGACCG
Organism: Roseiarcus sp.; assembly: GCA_035294045.1. Classification (GTDB taxonomy): domain Bacteria; phylum Pseudomonadota; class Alphaproteobacteria; order Rhizobiales; family Beijerinckiaceae; genus Roseiarcus. The sequence goes on from DATGLU010000700.1 coordinate 1,761, forward strand.
TCCGCGCGTTTTTCGAGAAAGCGCATGAAAGCGCGGCGGCGAAGGTCATTCCGGTTTGGGTCGGCGAATTGTACCTTGAACTGCATCGCGGCACATTGACGACGCAGGCCGAAATCAAGCGCCTGCATCGCGCTGCCGAGCGGTCCTTGATCGCCGCTGAGATCGCTGCGTCCCTCGCTCACCTGATGGGCGCGCCGGCGCCGGAAGACCTGGAGACGCTGTGGCGTTTCGTGTTGAAGAACGAGTTTCACGACATTCTCGCCGGATCGAGCATTCGCGAAGCGTGCCTGGAGGCCGAGGCGGAGTTGCGCGAGGCGCTTAAAGCCGGCGCCGCGGCCCAGCGCGCGGCGCTCGACACGCTCGCGAGCCGCCTGCCGCGCGGCGAGACAAAGAACGCGCTGATCGTCGTCAATCCGTCGCTGGCCCGGCGCGCGCTCAGGCTCGACTTGCCGGACGGGCGGAAGATCGCGGCCGCTGAAGAAGCGCCGCCGCTCAGCGTTTCGACATACGATCTTGCGGCGCTGCGGCCTCGCGCAGGATTGAAGGCGAGCGCGACTCGGCTCGAAAACGATTTCCTCGCCGTGGCGCTCGGGCCTGACGGCGCCATCGAAAGCCTTGTCCATAAAGCCACCGGGCGCGAGGCGCTCGCCGGCAGAGGAAACCAACTCTGGGCCTATCCGGCCGACAAGCCGCGCCATTTCGACGCCTGGGACATCGAGGAAGATTATCCCGAGCGCGGGCAGGAGGTGAGAGCGGCCGAACGGATCGAATTGCTCGAAAGCGGCCCGGCTTGCGGCAGGATTCGCGTCACCCGCCGTTATCGCGCCTCGGCCATCGTGCAGACGCTTGTCCTTTACGCCAATAGCCGGCGGCTCGATATCGAGACGGAGATCGATTGGCGTGACCGCCGCGTTCTCCTGCGGGCGCTGACCCCGGCGGCGGTTCGCGCCATGACGGCGACCTACGAATGCGCGTTCGGCGTGGTCAAGCGGCCGACTCACGCCAACACGTCCTGGGACATGGCGATGTTCGAGGCGGCGGCGCATCGCTTCGTTGATCTCTCCGAGCCCGGCTTCGGATTGGCGATGTTGAATGACGGGAAATACGGCCATAGCGTACGCGGCAATGTGCTGGGTCTGAGCCTGCTGCGTTCTCCGGTCTATCCCGATCCATTGGCCGACGAAGGCCGGCATCGCTTCACCTATGCGCTGATGCCTCATGCCGGCGACTGGCATGAAGGCGGCGTGCGCGAAGAGGCCGAGGATTTGAACCAGCCTCTGCTCGCCATGCCGGGCAGCGACGTCGCCGTCGGGAGCGTCGCGCCACTGGCTATTTCGGGCATCGACGTCGCTTTGTCCGCCCTGAAGCTGGCCGAGGACGGCGAAGGCTTGATCTTGCGGGTCTATGAGCCGGCCGGCCGACGGGGAACTCTGACGATCGCGCCGCCCGCGGGCTGGACCGTCGCGGGCGCGACGAACCTCTTGGAGGAGCCGCAGGAACAAGGGCGCAATTTCGATGTGAAGCCGTTCGAAGTCCGAACTTGGCGGCTGACGAAGGCCTGAGCTTCCTACTCGCAAATGCGGTAGTTTGGCGTCGCGCCATGGACGCCGGAATCGAAGTGCAGATGCGCCTCGTGCGCCGCATCGGCGCCCGGTCCGAGGACTGTCGTGAAGTAGCCGCAGGCCGACATCCGCAGAGCGTGGACGAGAACGCCCGCCCAGGGAATATCGGCGCTTTGCTGCTTTACGGCGACACGGCGCTTGTCGGCGAGGACAAACGAAGCGATGTCGATCGCGTCGCCCTTGGCGTGCTCGCTCGGGATCGCGCCCGGCTTGTCGTACCGCGCCTTGCAGACGAAGGCCGGTCCGGTCTCGATCTGCGCCAAATGCTGGCCGGTATAGCCGAGGGTCAGCGGCGCCGCGATCTCGCGCACCCAGCCGCTGAATTGCCGCGCGAAACTGCACAGCATCGTCGGCTTGCCGGCGAAGCCGACATCCCCGAAAGGCGTCGCGACGCTTGTCAGCCGGATCGCGCCGGAGAGCTGGCATCCCTGCTGCGTCACGGCGTCGGTCTTCTCGAACGCAACCTTGCTGGCCGCAAGGTCGGCGACGCATTGGGCGTAGTCGGGCGCCGTCATGCCGCTGACCGACACGAGCGCCTTTGGATTGCCGGCGTTTGGCGCGGGAGCCTTATGCGGGGATGCGGCGCCCGCCGCAGCGAGGGCCGTGGCCGGGGCGAGGAGCGCAACCAGAAAAAAGAACAGGCGCATCGATCGGACTCCTGGACGGGCAGAGTCGCTCAGTGAGCATTTTCAATCCTTCGCGGGGAGCTGGCGTTTGGATTGCGGACCTAATTCTTCATTGGCCGGCGCGGAGGAGAGCGGCGCAACCGGCGAGTCTTGGTCCTCGAATTTGACGATCGTACCTTTATGCGCCATCGAGGCCAAGTCGACCGCGTCCCAGTTCGTCAGGCGGATGCAGCCATGCGATTCCGTCTTGCCGATATCCGCCGGCGCCGGCGTGCCGTGGATTCCGTAGGACGGCGCGGTCAGATCGATCCAGACCAGGCCGACCGGATTGTTCGGCCCGGGCTTGATATCCAATTTCCGTTGGCTTTTGACGCCTTTCCAATGGAATTTCGGATCGTAGCGAAAGTCCGGATTCCAATCGACGCGCCGCACCTTGAAGTCGCCGCTCGGCGCTGGCTTTTCCTCGCTGCCGATCGTCGCCGGATAGAAGGCGAGGAGCTTTCCGTCCTTGTCATAGGCGCGGACGTTGCGGGCGGGCTTGTCGACGACGATCGTCGCCGCCCGCGGCGCCTGAGCCCCGTTTTCTTTTGGCGGCTGCGCTTCGATCGTGTGGCGGGTTGAGCGCAGCGGCATAGCCGGCACGTTGGCGACGGCGATTTTCGTCCCGGCCCGCCTGAAATTCGCGCGCCGGTTGAGCTTGCGCAGCAAGCTCTCGCTCATATGAAACTTTTCGGCGAGCTCTTCGAGCGGGCTCGTATAGGACAGTCCGCGGAGCCTCGCCATGCGGACGAGATTTCCCGGTATCGATCGATCGAACGGACCCGCGAGGTCCGCGGCGGCGATCGTGTAAGACCGGAGAGGCGGCGAGGGCGCGCCGGCGGCGAGCGCCCCCCAGGTCGCCGCGTCAAGCTTTCCGCTCTGCGGCAGGTTGTTGGCCTGCTGGAACGCCCTCAACGCCTTCCGGTAATTGTCGCCGTCCTGGCCGTCGATCTCTCCCGGCGAAAAATGGGCCTGGTCGAGAAGCGTTTCGGCTTTGGCGATCAGCGCCGGATCGTCCTCGTTGCGACCATTCGGGACGGCGGCGTCGACGGACACGGCCGTCAGGGCGGGGCGATGTACGCTCTTGGCGGCCGCCGAGCCGAGCGGGACCACCAGCGCGGCGAGGAAAGCCGCCATGAGCAAACGGATCATTTAAAATGAACACGCCAGCTATGGATTCGGTTCCACGCTCAGCGCTCGTCTCCTCCGCCAAGCGGCGGCTCGTCTTCTGGCGGCGCCTTATTTCATTTGGGCGCCATGCTGGCGAGGAGGGACATGACTTCCTCCGCCGGCACCGGCATGCTGAACAGCCGGCCCTGCACCTCGTGGCAGCCTTCGGCGGTCAGCCATTCCAACTGCTCTTCGGTCTCGACCCCTTCCGCCGTCGTGCGCATGCCGAAGCGCATGCCGAGTCCGGTGATCGCGCTGACGATCGTTCGGCTGCGGTCGTCGCTGGACAAGTCGCGGACGAAGGAGCGGTCGACCTTGATCTTGTCGAACGGATAGCTGCGAAGGTAGCTCAAGCTCGAAAAG
>DATGLU010000701.1:0-3216 GCA_035294045.1 Roseiarcus sp.
CGAGCCTTGATCCAAGCGCCGGCGCGGTGCCAGCGTCGCGTGCTGCATGGCCTAAAGCGCGTATTGTGTGGCCTGGCGAGCGCGCAGAGAAATGCGCCTAGCGGCATCGCCCTTTCGAGGAATGAGGACAGGCTCCTCGAAAACTTCAGATTGAGCATTTCGAGAGTTATGGCTCGCTGATTCCCGAACTTCAGACATTCCAATAGTCCCCCGGCGAGCGGGTACGTTACTAGAGCCAAAATGCCCGACTTTGACTGGAACTTTGGCGCCCAAATATGATCGGCGGCTAATCAGCCCTCCGCCGATCCAGCGCCTCGCGAATGCGATAGGTAAGCTCCTGGAGCGAGATCGGCTTTTGGATCAGTTCAATATCCAAATCGACCCTGCCCTGGTGAACGACTGCGTTGCGCGAGTATCCCGACATGAACAGCACCTTCAAATTCGGTCGGAGCTCCAGCGCCCAATTGGAAAGCTGCCGCCCGTTCATTCCGGGCATTACCACGTCGGTCAACATCAGGTCTATTTTGATTGACGTTTGCCTTAAGAAATCCAGTGCTGCATCAGCGTCCGACGCGTGGATCACTCGGTAGTTCAGACTGCGCAAAGCCTCGACGATGTATGCGCGCAAGTCTTTGTCGTCCTCGACGACCAGAATGGTCTCGCCGTCCGTGTCGCCCTTGAGCAACTCGTAGGATTGCTCTGCTGATTGTTGGCCGTCCCCTCCGAAACGCGGGAAATACATCTTAACCGTCGTCCCCAGGCCCGGCTCGCTATAAATCTTCACGTTCCCGCCGGACTGTTTGACGAAGCCGTAGACTTGGCTAAGCCCCAGCCCTGTTCCTCGCCCGATCTCTTTTGTAGTGAAGAACGGCTCAAAAGCGCGAGTCAGAACCTCTTTGATCATTCCTTCGCCAGTATCAGTTACTGACATGACAACGTACTGGCCCGGCGAAACCTCTGGATTGGCGCGAAGGTATTGAAAATCGAGATTCTGGTTGAGAACATCGATCGTGATTTTTCCGCCTTTCGGCATTGCGTCGCGGGCGTTCACGGCAAGATTGACCAGCGAGGTTTCTAGCTGGGCGACATCCACCTCTATCGGCCAGAGGCCTGGCGCTCCAGCCACGTCGATTTCGATCTTCTCGCCAAGAGCGCGTTGGAGGAAATCGGAGACTCCGGGCAGATAGGTGTTCAGGTCGAGTATGCGGGGGCTGAGCGGCTGCCGCCGGGAGAAGGCCAGCAGGCGATGGGTCAGCGTAGCCGCTCGCTGCGCGCCGCGGGTGGCATTGGCAAGCGCTCGCAAGACGCTTGCGTCACTCTTCCCGGCCTGCACACCTCGTTGAGCGGCGTCCAGGTTGCCCAAGATGATCATGAGAAGATTGTTGAAGTCATGAGCAATGCCGCCGCTGAGTTGCCCGACGGCCTCAAGTCGCTGCGAAGCTGCGAGCTGCTCCTGCGTCTGTCGTAAAGCGCGTTGGGCCTCCATGCGTTCGGTTATGTCGCGCGTGACCTTGGCGAAGCCAATAACCTCGCCGGCGTCGTTTCGGATGGGATCAATGACCACCGACGCCCAGAAGCGACTGCCGTCCTTGCGAACCCGCCAGCCTTCCGCCTCGCATTTTCCCTCCCTGGCGGCGATGGCGAGATTCCGCATGGGAATTCCCGCCTCCCGGGCTTCTTCGGTATAGAAAAGACCGAAATGTTGCCCGATGATTTCGTCGGCGGTGTAGCCCTTGATGCGCTCGGCGCCGGAGTTCCAGGTCGTGACAACGCCTTCCTTATCGACTTGGAAAATCGCGTAATCGACGACCGAATTGATCAGGAGCTGGAGCCGCCAGGCGTCGGTTCCATGATTTGGATTTTCCCCCTGCGCCACCGCCTGATCTCCAAATCGACCGAAGAGCCATAACCGCCAAAGCCTTGATGATGTTCCACGGAAGCCCGAGAACCGGACCTTGAACGAGCAGCGAAAAGTGAATGGGCTGACGCCGACGGCCGCCGTCTCGTCGCGAGCCTGACATATTCGACGGCTAAACGCCTCGCGCTCAGATGAGCGTCTAGTCACTCCATAACTCAGCCCGGCCGCAATGGTCGGGTTCTTTTTGTCCAATTACCTAGACGCCGGACCCTGCGGCCGGGAGTCCGGGTGCGCGGTTGGGGAACGCTCCCGAGACCGACCAAATGAGCGGCGCAAGGGATTGGGGTTTAGCCGCAAGGGGCGACGCCCGCTCAGGTGGGGTCGCCTGAACGCATCTTGGCGCCGGCGATCCGTTGCGAGCGCACAGAGGCCCCACTGATTGACAGCGAAATTGCTCACGCCTGTTTGATGGCCCCTCGCCAAACGGGGGACGTTGTGCGGAGTTCACCGCGAGCGCACGGGCCATGCCCCTAGGCCCGAAGGGTTTTCCCTCCCTATCAAACCCTATGCGCAGACTGGGCCCGCGCGAAGAGCGGGCCTTTTCTTTATTCGCGAGAGACGGCCCGAGAACAAAGTTCCCCGCTCTAGAGTTCTTATTTTGCGCGTGGCGACTGCCTGCTCCAGCCGGCACGCGTCGGTCGAGCCCCGGACAAGACATGATACTCTCCCCAAGGGGGCTCGATCATGTTCCTCGTCTCGAAGGGCTGTGAGAATTTGAGCCTCTGTGCCGCGCCCAAATTTTGCATTGCTCAAAGCCGCTCAAAGCGATCGTTCATGATAGCTTCGGGCCCCCCTGGGCAGAAAAAAGCCGCCGCAACTCTCGCGAAGATTGCGGCGGCAGTTAGGGTTTACGCATGTGGGGGAACAGGCGATACCCACAGGACAACACGGCGCATCAAAACACGCTCGCTTAAACCTTTTGTTCGTAAAATTCCGCCTAGGGGGTTAATTCGAATAAATGTCGAGCGCCGCGGTCGTACGTGACAAAAGGGCCGCCACGCTGGCGGCCCTCCGGGCTGAATCCAGTCACCTCCTTTCAGCGCCCGCGTGATAGATCCTGGTCCGTTGCTTTGCTTCGACGAGCGGATCAGGCGTTGGCGTACTCCTCGTCGCTCGCCGGCCGTGCATTGGCCCGGTCGAGCCCGCCCGACACAACGGCGATGTCGAGCATGAGTGCCCGCATTAAGTTCTGTTCGCCTTCGCCATAGGTTTTACGGAAGGCGCGAGCCTTGGCCGCCAGGCCTTCCCAGGTCAGGGGAATGGCGTCGCAAAGCGCGGCCTGGGTCTCGAAAAAGAGC
>DATGLU010000702.1:0-6382 GCA_035294045.1 Roseiarcus sp.
AAAGGCCGATCGCGTCTATCTCAGCTTAAAACAGGCGATCGTTTCCGGCGAGCTTCCGCCCAACGCCCTAATCGACAAGCTCGAGCTCAGCGCGCGCTTTCAGGTCTCGCGCCTCTCGGTGACGGCGGCGGTCAATCGCCTGGCTTTCGAGAAGCTGGTCTTTGTCGAGCCGCAGCGCGGCTCGTACGTCGCGAAAATCCGGCTGTCCGACGCTCGGCAATGGATGCTGGTGCGCCGCGCGCTCGAAATGGAGGTGGTCGCCACTTGCGCCCGCGAATTGCCGGAGGCGGCGATCGAGCGCCTCGGGCGCAACGTCGCCTATCAGCGCGCCGCGCTCGACGCCGGCGACATGCAGGGCTTTCATGAACTCGACACCGTGCTGCACCTGCAATTGGTCGACGCGCTCGGCTGGGGCCGCGTCGCCGAAATCCTCGATCCCGTCCGCACCCATCTCGAGCGCGTCAGGCGCACGCTTCTGCCCGAGCCCGGCCGCATGGAGCGCACCTTCGCCGAGCACCAGGAGATTTATCGCGCGATCGCCGCGCGCGAACCCGAGGCCGCGCGCGAGGCGATGGAGCGCCACCTCAACCAGGTGCTGCGCGAGCTGGAAATATTCGTGACCCGCCACCCAGGATTTTTCGAGGCTTGATCTCCTTCGCCTTGCGCAGCGCAGAATTGCGGTTAGCGCGCGGCGGTACGTACTTGCAGAATCCAGCGCAGTCCCTCATCCGGCGCTTCGCGCCCCCTTCTCCCCGCTGCGCGGGGAGAAGGGGGGGCTACTCGGCGGCCTGGGCTTTTGTACCGAGCGTCCCGAGGGCTTGGTCCAGGTCCTCGATCAGGTCCTCGACGTCCTCCAATCCCACCGACAGGCGAATCATGCCGTCGCCGATGCCGAGCCGGGCGCGCGCCTCGGGCTTCAGCCGCTGATGGGTTGTCGTCGCCGGATGCGTGACCAGGCTCTTAGCGTCGCCGAGATTGTTCGAGATGCCGATGACGGAGAGCGCGTTGGCGAATTTGAACGCCGCGGGCTTGCCGCCCTTCACCTCGAAGGTCACCAGCGTGCCGCCGCCCTTCATCTGCCTTTTCGCGAGGGCGTGTTGCGGATGATCGGGCCGGCCCGGATAAAGCACCTTCTCGACGCGCGGATGCTCGCTTAGATAACCGGCGATCTTCTCCGCCGATCGGGTTTGCGCCGCAACGCGGATCGCCAGCGTCTCCAGCGATTTCAGCATCACCCAGGCGTTGAAGGGCGATAGCGACGGCCCGGTCTGCCGCAGGAACGTATGCACATGGGCGGCGATGAACGCCTCGCTGGCGAGGATGACGCCGCCCAGCGTCCGGCCTTGGCCGTCAATATGCTTGGTCGCCGAATAGACGACGCAATCGGCGCCGAGCTTGAGCGGATGCTGCAGCAAGGGCGTCGCGAAGACATTGTCAACGACCAGCGTCGCGCCATGCTCGTGCGCGATCTTGGCGACGGCTTCTATGTCGATGATTTCGAGAGTCGGATTGGTCGGGCTCTCGAGGAACAGGGTCTTGGTGTTGCCGCGCATCGCGGCGCGCCATTGCTGCAAATCGGTCCCGTCGACGAGCGTCGATTGGACCCCGAACCGCGGCAGCAATTCTTCGACGACGTAGAGACAGGCGCCGAACAGCGCCCGCGCCGCGACGACGTGGTCGCCAGCTTTGACCTGGCCCATCAGCGCGGCGGTGATCGCCGCCATGCCGCTCGCCGTGGCGCGTGCAGCCTCGGCGCCTTCGAGCAGCGCCATGCGCTTTTCGAACATCGCCACCGTCGGGTTCGAGTAGCGCGAATAGATGAAGCCGGGATCGTCGCCCTTGAAGCGGGCCTCCGCCTCCTCCATCGTGTCGTAGAGATAGCTTTGCGTTAAGAACAGCGCCTCCGATGTTTCCTGGAAGTCGGAGCGCAGCGAGCCGCCATGGACGAGCTTGGTCGCCTGGCGCGAAATCTTGTGGTCGCGGGTCTTTCTCGGGGTCATCGCGTTCTCCTGTCCGCGCTTAACGCGTGAGCGGGCGTCAGACAGGGCGATCTAAAAAGCCGCGGTCTTTTAGCCCCTTGTTTAGCGTGGCGGCAAGCCGACCGGCTCAAATGACCACGTTGTCCAGAGCTTTACCGGGCGGGAGCCTTGGCGTCAATGCGACAGAAGGGTAAGGAGGCTGGAGCATTCCCTTCTCCCCGCGTCGCGGGGAGAAGGTGGCGCGAAGCGCCGGATGAGGGGCGGCGCCGCGCTCGAAGACTGGCGCTTGGCGCTAACGCCAGAGCTCGGCGCAGCCCCTCATCCGGCCGCGCCGCGCGCGTTTCCCTTCTCCCCGCAAAGCGGGGAGAAGGGAAACGCGCGCGGCGCCGTCACAAGAAGCAACCCGATGCACGCGCGCAGCTCCGAGCCTGAACTTTTCGACGCCGTCGCGCCGCCGCCGGGCGACGCCTATTTCCTTGCGCCTTACGGCCTATTCGCGCGCCAGAAGATCAAGGCGATGGTCGGCCGCAAGATGATCGTCTCGTCGCAAACGATCGACGAGAGCCAGTTCCAGCCGGCGAGCCTCGACCTGCGCCTCGGCAGGGAGGCGTACCGGGTGCGCGCCAGCTTCTTGCCGGGACGCAATCGCAGCGTGCTCGACCACCTCGAAAGCTTGAAGCCCGAGCGCATTTCCTTGACCGGCGACGGGGCGGTGCTGGAGAAGGGCATCGTCTATATCGCGGCGCTGCAGGAGCGGCTGGATCTTTTGCCCAGTCTTTCCGCCGCCGCCAATCCGAAAAGCTCGACCGGCCGGCTCGATATTTTCACCCGGTTGATCGTCGATGGCGGCGAACTGTTCGACGAGGCGCCGCTCGGCTATAGCGGGCCGCTCTACGCGGAAATCTCGCCGCGCTCGTTCAGCGTGCGTGTGCGCGAAGGCTCGAAGCTGAACCAGATCCGCTTCCGCAGTCGCAATTCGCAGCAAAAGAGCCTCTCGGACTTCGCCCTGACCGACAAGGACCTGCGGAGCCGGCACGCCGCCGCGCCATTGGTCGATCGCGATCTCGATTTGCGCGACGGCTTGATCCTGCGCGTCGGCCTCGAAGGCTCGCCCGGCCAGGTCGTCGGCTATCGCGCGATCAAGAACAGCGAAGTGATCGATGTCGATCGGCCCGGCGCCTATCCGGCGGCGGAATTCTGGGAGCCGATCCAGGCGCGGCGCGACAAGCGCCTGATCCTCGATCCGGACGAGTTCTACATTCTGGCGTCGCGCGAGCGCGTGCAGATTCCGCCCGATCTCGCCGCCGAGATGGCGCCGATCGATCCGGCGATCGGCGAGTTCCGCGTCCATTACGCCGGCTTTTTCGATCCGGGCTTCGGCCACGCCGCCGACGGTCGGCCGAGCGCCCGCGCCGTGTTGGAAGTGCGCAGCCGCGACGTGCCGTTCCTGCTCGAAGACGGCCAGCCCGTCGGCCGCCTCGTCTTCGAAAAGCTCGCCGAGCGGACCGACGCGCTCTATGGCGCAACGGCGGTGTCGAACTATCAAGGGCAGGGCCTGAAACTATCGAAGCACTTCCGGCCGTTCGGGGAAGGGTGAACTCGACAGGCCGCCGACCTTTGGTTTAAGGCGCTGAGCCTTCATTCAGCTTTGACGGGAATCCAAATCTCCACATGGCCCATCGCGACCGCGGGATCGAATTCCTCGTCATAGCGCTCGAAGCTTGGCGTCGCGGCGATTTTGTACCTTGATTTCGGCTGCCATTTGTCGAAAATGGCCATCCATGTCTGGCTGAGCGCCGAAACATGACCGGTATGCGCAAAGACGGCGTAAAGCTGCGGCGTCAACGCCATCCGCGTCAGTTCGGCTGGCAGCCCGTCGAAGCGCGCGACCTCGACGCCGGCGAGATAATCGAGCCCGCCTTTGCCGTCCATGTTCCAGCATACGCCGTAGCTTTTCTTGTCGACCTGGCCCGGCGTGCGGCCGAAATATTTCGGCCCCCAACGCGTCCATAGCGCCGGAATTTGATCGCGATTCTCCGGGCCGAAACGGCCGCTCAAGCCGGCGATCATCATATCGCCGCCATTTTCGAAACGCGGCGTCAATTCGCTGTCAGTCATCGTCCGCTCCTCTCTTGAAAAGGTCGTCAGTCCATCCAGCTCTTTCGATGAGCCATTTCCGCTGGCCGCGCCGCAAGGACGAAGCGGCGAGAATCGAACCGACAGGGAGCGAGAAAAAAATCAGGCGACCCCGATCGGCCGTTTCGCCCGGCGTCCAGGACTCCTCTCCCCGGGAAGCGAAGCACAACGGGGGAAGGTAAGGAGAGGGGCCGGTCGCGGCGCTCGAATGGCTGAGGCCGGGGTGACCAGCCCCTCTCCGTACCTCTCCCTCCAAGCGCGGAGAGAAGGTCTCCGCGCCGAGCTTAAGCGACCAGTTCCGTCGCCGCGGTCTCCGGGACGCCGGAGACGATCAGCTCCAGCACTTCCTTCTCAGTCGTTTGCGCGATCGGCCGCTCGCCGACGTTGCGGCCGCGCTTTAGGACCATCACCCGGTCGCCGACCTCGAAAATGTCGTTCATCCGGTGCGAGATGATGATCTGCGCGACATTGTGGCGCTTGAGCTCGGCGATCGTTTCGAGCAGGCGCTTGGTGGCGGTCACCGAGAGATTGGCGGTCGGCTCGTCGAAAATCACGACTTTCGGATCGAAAGAGATGGCGCGGGCGATGGCGACCGATTGCTGGCGGCCGCCGGACAGGCTCTCGACCTTTTGGTACACCGAATTCACGTCGACCTTGAGCCGGTCGAGAATTTCGCGCGCGTCGTGGTGCATCTTAGCGCGATCGACGAAAAGGCCGAAGCGCTTCGGCCAGCGGCCGAGAAAGATGTTCTGGCCGACATCGAGATTCCCGCATAAGGCGAAGTCCTGATAGATCATCTCGATGCCGAGATCGCGGCTCTCGTGCGGGCTCTTGAAATGGACCTCCTTGCCGTCGATCAAAATCTCGCCGGCATCGCGCTGGTAGGCGCCGGTGAGGATTTTCATCAGCGTCGACTTGCCCGCCGAATTGTCGCCGACCAGGCCGAGCACTTCGCCCGGCATCAACCGCAGATTGACGTTGACCAGCGCGCGCACCGGACCGAAGCTCTTGTCGATCCCGCGCATCTCGACGATCGGCGTGGTCATGCCTTGGCCTCCTTGGCGGGCGCGGCCGCTTCCTCGCCGCCGCGCGTCCTGCCGAACCATTGTCCGAGAATATTGTTCTGGCGCAGCCAGATGTCGCCGACCACGGCGACGATCAGGATCAGACCGATGAACACGTTCTGCCATTGCTGCGGCAGGACGAACGACGAGCCGTCGCGCAGAATGATCTGCAGCGACATCAATTGCCGGATCAGGGTCAGCACCGCCGCGCCGGCCATGGCGCCGATCATCGTGCCGTAACCGCCGAAAATCGAGCCGCCGCCGATGATGATCGAGGAGATCGCGTCGAGCTCGCGGAGCTGCCCGGCGGTCGGGATGAAGCTGCGGTAGAAGGCGTCGTAGATCACGCCGGCGAAGGCCGCGCAGGTCGCCGAGAGGAGAAGCGCGGTGAAGCGCACGCGCCGTGTGTTGATGCCGGCGAAAGTGGCGGCGCGCTCATTGCCGCCGACCGCATAGACTTTTTGGCCATAGGTCGTATGCGCCAGGACGATCCCGGCGATCAGCGCGACGAGCAGGACGAAGATCGTCTGCACGCTCACCGCCTTGGTGATCGCCAGCCAAAGGCCATGCTGCGGCGTCATGCCCCAGGCGTCGAGCAGCTCATAGAGGCTATGGCCGATCAGGTTGAATGATTCGGGGAAGCCGTTGAGCTGCGTGCCGGCGACGATCGAGGAGCCGATGCCGCGCGCCCAATAGAATGTGCCGAGCGTCGCGATGAACGACGGCAGGCCGACATAAGCGGTGAGCCAGCCATTGATCACGCCGGCCAGCATGCCGACGGCGATCGCGGCGATCGCCGCGACGAGCGGGCCGAGATTGGTGTCCTTCATGACCACCGCCGCGGTCGCGCCGGAGAGGGCGAGGACCGAGCCGACGGAGAGATCGATGTCGCCATTGGCCATGACGAAGGCGAGGCCGACGGTCAGGAGCGCGATTTCCGAAAAGGCGAGCAGAATGGAGAAGGAATTGTCGAGCCCTTCCCAGAAATCCGGCCGCGCCCACCAGCCGAACAACCAGAGCGCGATCATCAGGATCACCGCCGCGGCGTCGCGGCGATAGAAGAAGGCGACGATGCCGCTTTTGCCGAGGCCGCGCGCTTGCACATTGGCGCCGCGGGTTTGTACGCCGGTGATCGCTATGCCGCCGAGATCGGGGATCGGCGGCGGCGGCCGGCGGCGTAGCCAAGCCCAGAAGCGCGGGACG
>DATGLU010000703.1:0-2421 GCA_035294045.1 Roseiarcus sp.
AAGCGAATGTCGGCGACAATTGGCGCCGACCTGCGGGCCGGACACGAGCGGATGACGGAGACGCTCGATCGGTTACGAGAGATTGCTGATCAACTCGACAACGCCAACCCGCCCGACGCTGCAAAACTCATTATTGAAGCCGACGAGATGATCGCCAAGCAAATTGTCGAGCACGAGCGCGAAGATGAGAACGCGGTCTATCCTAGAGTCGCTGAGTTTCTCGGCGACCGACACGGCCTGGGCGCAATGAGCAGGGCGCATCGCGAAATTATTCATCTCGCCCGCCTTCTAAGGCGTCTGGTCGAAGCGTTGTCGCGCGAAGAGGCGGATCGCTACGCAATCCGAGACGGCCAGCACATGATCGAGTCGATCGAGTCGCTCGTACGTCTGCATAACGCGCAAGAGGAAGACATATACGAACACGCCGTTGGCGCTTAACGATCGTGATCGGCAGGCCCAGGGCCACTGCGTCAGATCAAACCGCAATCGTACGTGCTAGACTAGTAGAAATCTTGTTTCCATTCGCATTTGTGAGTCTTGATGCAAATCTCCCGGAGATACGCCGACCTTTTTTCAGTTGGCTATGTTCGGCGCCGATGGGGCGCGCGAGCTCTCGCAATCAGCGGATTGCCGAGGAACTCTGGAATTTGGTGCTCGAGTATCAGGTCAGGGCCGCCAAGCTCCCAGCCGACAATAAGCCGGACTTGGGCCAAACTCGATATTTATCAATGAGAATGATAGCGAAAGAGTGGTTTAATAGGGCTGCGGGTGCAGGCGACCCAACCTGACCGCGGTCGGCCAGACATTGGGCGTGCTGGGTAAGATGGGCGGCGTCGAAACCGCGCATCGCAGGCAAGCCGCCCTCGTCGGCAAGCTCGGCGCCACGCCGATCGATTACAAACGCTAAGATTTCACGCGCATCTTGTCAGGCGAGTTCAACGTTTTCTTCGTGGACGGCTGTAGGCGCTCCTTCGCGGCTCTCAAGGCCGGTCTTCAACCGCCTCGGCGCGAAGCCGGGAGTAACCTTTCAATAAAGGCGGCCGACGGCATTATTGATTTGGATCATAGAGAGAGCGCTGCTCCAGGCATTTTATGCCGTTTGACGGCGCCTGGCGAAGAGAAGGGTACGGCAAATGAGCGGGAACATTGGCCTTATCGATCGCGCGGTTCGGATCATCGTCGGCGCTCTGTTGATCGCCTTTGCGGCGGGCTTTGTCTTTCCGCACACCGGCTGGAATTGGCTCGGCTGGATCAGCGTCGTCCCGCTCCTGACCGCAATCATCGGCGTTTGTCCGCTCTATAGCGCGCTAGGCTTTTCCACCCTGACGTCCGCCGAGAGGCAACCGCCGGACCGGCGACGCTCCCGCGCGTTTTGACGACATACTAGGCGGGAGGTTTGGGCATGTCGCGGATCGTCATTTTGGGTGCCGGCGTCGGCGGCGCGCCGATGGCCTTCGAGCTTCGCGCCAAGCTCGGCCGCAAGGCCAAGATCTTCGTTGTCGCGGAATCGGAATGGTTCCAATTCGTTCCATCCAATCCTTGGGTGTCGGTGAATTGGCGCAAGCCGGAGGATGTGAAAGTCTATCTGCCGCCTGTTTTCGCCAAGGTCGGCGTCGGCTTTCACGCCTGTGGCGCCAAACAAGTGCGGCCGCAGCAAAACGAAGTGCTGCTCAACGACGGACGCGTTCTCGCCTACGATTATCTGGTCATCGCCACCGGTCCGAAACTCGCCTTCGACGAAGTCGAGGGATTCGGACCTAAAGCCAATAGGCGCTCCATCTGCCAAGCCGACGACGCGGCGACGGCGGCGAGGCGTTGGGAGGAATTTTGCAAGGATCCAGGTCCGATGGCGGTCGGCGCCGTCCGAGGCGCGTCGTGCTTCGGGCCGGCCTATGAATTCGCGCTGACCGCGGTCAGCGATCTTCGTCGTCGCAAAATCCGCGATCGCGTTCCGATCACGTTCGTCACGTCCGAGCCGTATATCGGCCATCTCGGCCTCGGCGGCGACACGAAAGGAATGCTGGAATCGATCCTGCGCGAACGCGATATCAAATGGGTCACCAACGCCAAGGTCGATCTCGTCACGTCGGATGGCGTCGCGGCGACCGAAGTCAATGAAGACGGTTCGGTCAAGAAAGCGCATAAACTGCCGTCGAAGTTCAAAATGTTCATTCCCACCTTTCGCGGCGTAGACTGCCTCAAAGGCGAGGACGGAAAATTCATCGCCGGCCTGACCAATCCGCGCGGCTTCGTCTTGATCGATAGATTGCAGCGCAATCCGATGTTCAAGAACGTTTTCGCTGTCGGCGTCTGCACGGCGACCCCGCCCTATGAGGCGACCCCCGTTCCGGTGGGCGTGCCCAAGACCGCCTATATGATCGAATCCATGGTGACGGCGACGGCGCACAACATCGCCGATCT
>DATGLU010000704.1:0-3717 GCA_035294045.1 Roseiarcus sp.
CCAAGCCCGCCGCCAAAGCGGAGGGTCCGGCCAAAAGCAAGGCGCGGCCGGCCGCCGCCAACTCGGCGCAGAAGGCCGCCCAACCCGCGGCCAAGGCCAGACGCAAGGCTTGAGGCGGCGCGGATTCGGCGATTCCGTCCGGCGGAACGATCCGCAGACGCCCAAATGGCGGCGACGCCCTGCGCTCCCGCAGCCTCCGCCAGCCTTTCGAGGCGCTCGTACTTCCGCGACGAAACGGGGCTGTGGCTTGCGCGTCGGCCGCCGCCTCCCCGGGGGAGCGACGCGGCCGCCCGAACATTCCGCGCTTCGTCGCCGTTCGTAAGGCCGGACGCGCCCCGCCTTGCATGTCCGCGCGGCTTGCGCCAATTTCGCCAAAGGTTGGGCGCCGGCGGGGCTAAGCCTCGCGAAGGGACGGAAACCATGGCCAATAAGAGCGCGGCGCGGCCCCTCGCCGCCCCCCTCTCCGCCGAGGGACTTTACGGGCGCTGGGCGCCGGTCTACGACCTGATTTTCGATCTGCCCTTCCATCCTGGCAGGGCCGCTGCGGCGCGCGCCGCGGCCGAGGCCGCCGGCGCGTCCGGAGAGGTCCTCGTCGTCGGCGTCGGCACCGGGCTCGAACTCGGCCTCCTCCCCAAGACCTTGCGGGTAACCGGCATCGATCTTTCCACGCGCATGCTCGACATCGCCCGCGACCGGGTCGCCCGCAAAGGCTTGCGCCAGGTTAAAGCTTTGCAGGTGATGGACGCCGCGGCGCTCGAATTTCCGGCGGCGCGATTCGACGTGGCGCTCGCCCCTTATGTGATGAGCGTGGTGCCCTCGCCGGCGCGAGCGCTCGACGAGATGTGGCGGGTCGTCAAGCCCGGGGGCGAGATCGTTATCGTCAATCACTTCTCGTCCGAGCGCGGCCTGCGCGCGCGGATCGAACAGGCCATGGAGCAGTCGGCGTCTTGGCTCGGCTGGCATCCGGTCTTTCCCTACGCCGCGATCAGCGAATGGCTCGCCGGGCGCAAGAAAGCGCAGGTGATCGAAAAGCGCCAGGTCGCGCCATTTCGGATGTTCACGCTTCTGAGAGTGAAGAAGACGGCGTAAGCGAGGGGGCAGAATGGGGCCGGTAAAACTCTTTCTTCGCAGCGCTTTGCTCGCCTTTCTTGGCTTGGCTTCTGTGCTGGGCGGCGTGGCGGCCAAAGAGAATTACGATCTCTTCAAATATGGCGGCCTTTCTTGCGACGAGTGGATTCGCCATTCCACCCTGACCGAGGCGGAGACGCCGAAATGGTTCTCGGGCTACCTAAAGCAGCTTTATGAAAGCGGCGGCTATCGCATTGATATTCTGAACCAGTTCAAGTCAGACCAAATCGTAACTTGGCTCGATTCCTACTGCCGCGCGCGGCCCCTCGATGGCCTCGCCGTCGCCGGAACGGTGCTGACCAACGACTTGGCCGAGCGCGCCGCGGCGGCGAAGAAATAGCGGCGGCGCAATTCCCTTCTCCCCGTGAAACGGGGAGAAGGTGGACGCGCGAAGCGCGGCCGGATGAGGGGCTGCGCTGAGCCCGGTAGCCTTCGCAAGGCGCTAACCTTCTAGTCTTGCGCAGCCCCTTGTCCGGCGCTTCGCGCCACCTTCTCCCCGCATGCGGGGAGAAGGGATTTCTCCCCCAGCCTTGCGTCATGCGCCTGTCGTGATGATATAGGCCGTATCCGCGGCGCAGCGCCGCCGATTCCGAAGACATTTCCCAAACGAAGTCGCATTGCCCAAAACCATGAAAAAGGCGCGCCCTGAGCGCGCAAAGCCGCCGCGCGACAAGCGCGCGCCGCACGAAGCCGCCCTGCCCACGCGCGAAGACGTCCTTGCCTTCATCGCCGGCGAGAAGGCGCCGGACGGCGCCAAGACCCCCAATCGCATTGGCAAGCGCGAAATCGCCCGCGCTTTCGGCGTCAAAGGCGAGGCCAAGGCCGAGCTCAAGGCGATACTGAAGGATTTGCAGGCCGAAGGCGCGATCCAGCGCGGCCGCAAGGCCTTCCATGCGCAGGGCCGCCTGCCCGCCATGGTCGTCGCCGACATTGTCAGCCGCGACCGCGACGGCGAAATGATCGCCGCGCCCGCCGATTGGAGCGAGGCCGGCGCGCCGCCGCGCATCCTCGTCGCGCGCTCGCGCGGCAGAAACGAGCGCGGCCCGGCGCCGGGCCTTGGCGCGCGCGTGCTGATGCGCGTCGCCTTCCTGCCCGACTCAGGCCCCCGCGAGCCGTCCTATTCCGGCCGCGTCATCAAAATCCTCGACAAGGCCAAGGCGCGTATTCTCGGCGTCTATCGCGAACTTGACGCCGGCGCCGGCCGCGCCTCGCCGGTCGACAAGCGGGCGCGTGAGGAATTCTTCGTGCCGGCCGGCATGAGCGAGGGCGCCGAAAACGGCGACCTCGTCGCGCTCGAGCAGATCCGCGCCGGCGGCTTCGGCCTGCCGACGGCCCGCGTCGTCGAAAGGCTCGGCTCGCTGAAATCGGAAAGCGCGATCAGCCTGATCGCGATCAACGCCCACCAAATCCCTTACGTCTTTCCCCCGGCGGCGCTCGCCGAGGCCGAGGCGGCGCGGCCGGCGGATATGGACCATCGCGAGGATTGGCGCGGGCTCGACCTCGTCACGATCGATCCGCCCGACGCCAAGGATCATGACGACGCGGTTCACGCGGCGTCCGATCCCGATCCGGCCAATCCCGGCGGCTTCGTCCTCACCGTCGCGATCGCCGATGTCGGCTATTACGTCCGGCCGGGCTCGGCCCTCGACAAGGAGGCGCTGGCGCGCGGCAATTCGGTCTATTTCCCCGGACGCGTCGTGCCGATGCTGCCCGAGCGTATCTCCAACGATCTCTGCTCGCTCCGGGCCAACGAGGACCGCCCGGCCCTCGCCGCGCGCATGGTCATCGACAAGAACGGCCGCAAGCTCCGGCACTCATTCCACCGCGTCATGATGCGCTCGAAAGCCAAGCTCGCTTACGAACAGGCGCAGCGGGCGATCGACGGCGCGCCGGACGACGTGACGGCGCCGCTGGTCGAGAGCGTGCTGAAGCCGCTCTATGCAGCGCATGAGGCGATCAAGATCGCGCGCGCCAACCGCGCGCCGCTCGATCTCGATTTGCCCGAGCGCAAGCTGATCCTGAACAAGGACGGCTCGCTGGCGCGGGTGCTCTGGCCGGAGCGGCTCGAAGCGCATCGGCTGATCGAGGAGTTCATGATCCTCGCCAATGTCGCGGCGGCGGAGACGCTGGAGGCGGCGAATATCGGGCTGATCTACCGCGCCCATGACGCGCCGTCGCTCGAGAAGCTCAACGACCTGAACGAGTTTCTGGCGACGATCGGCGTCAAGTTCGCCAAGGGCGAACGGCTGCGGCCGGCGCAGTTCAACGGCGTGCTGTCGAGAGTCAAAGGCGAGCCGCACGAAGCCCTGGTGAACGAGGTTGTGCTGCGCACGCAGTCGCAAGCCGAATACGCGCATGAGAATTACGGCCATTTCGGCCTCAATCTGCGCCGTTACGCGCATTTCACCTCGCCGATCCGCCGCTACGCCGATCTTGTCGTGCATCGCGCCTTGATCCGGGCGCTGAAGCTCGGGCCGGGCGGCGCGCTGCCCGATCATGATCCGCGCGAGCTCGCCGACATCGCCGAACGCGTCTCCGCCGCCGAGCGGCGCGCCATGGCGGCCGAGCGCGAGACCGCCGATCGCCTCA
>DATGLU010000705.1:0-2013 GCA_035294045.1 Roseiarcus sp.
CGTTTTCGATCTGTTTCTCGCGATCGGCTACGACGCTTTCCACCTCACGCGCGGCCTTGGCGTGATCGCGCCGGGCGGACGGGCGCTATTCTCAGCCTGCGACCAGGGCCTCAGCGTCGAAGCCGTGCTGGCGCGAGCCGACCTGCAGGCGAAGGAACGGCGCGTTCTGGACGCCGGCGCTAATATCGTCCTGACCGTTTGGCGGAAGAGCTGACGGCGCTGCTACTTTCCGCTTTCTGCGCGGCAGACGATCGGACTGGGTTGGCAGGCTATGCCGGGCGTCGAGCAGCGCGCGGCCGCGCCGTCGCGCAAGCAGATCGCGCAACCGTCGCTCCATTCCACGCAACGCGGCGCAGCCGCCGCATAGGCTTCGAGCGAGGTTTCTTGTTCTGTGGCCGGCGACGGTCCCTGGTCGCCCGCGCCGGCGGAAGCACTCCCGCTGACGAACAGCGCCAGCGCGAGAGCGGTTCGTACTTTTGTCATACGCGACAATCGCGCGAAGGGTTTGAGGGCGCAAGCTGGCGCGACGGCCTTGTAGCCGCGGTCGCTGACCGCGGCGCACCCGAAGCCCCGTCTAGCTAGAAGGCGGCGGCGGAAGCGGCGCGGTCAGTGACCGCGGCTACAAGCGCCGCCCTAAAACCGCAGCGCCTTGGCCTGCTTCACGCCGGGTATCTTGCCGACCTTGTCCAGCAGACCGTTCGGCGGCGTCCCGTCGATTTCGACCAGCGCGATCGCCGAACCGCCCTGCTGGTCGCGGCCCAGCGCGAAGGTCGCGATGTTGACGCCGGCTTCGCCGAGCAGGCTGGCGAAACGGCCGATAAAGCCGGGCTTGTCCTCATTGGTGACATAGATCATCGACGGCGCGAATTCGGCGTCGACCTTGATGTCCTTGATCGACAGGATGCGCGGCTTGCCGTCATGGAACACGGTTCCGGAGACCGCGCGATCCATCGCTGGCGTCGCGACGGTGAGCGTGATCAGGCTCTCGTAATCGCCCTGCGCCGCTCGCGTCACCTCTTCGATGACGACGCCGCGCTGCGCGGCGACCGACGGCGCCGAGACGACGTTGATGTCGGCGAGCAGCGGCCGCAGCAGGCCGGCGATCGCCGACGCGGTCAGCGCCTTGATTTTTAAGGCCGCGACCGCGCCCTCATAGACGATCGTCACTTTGGTGATCGGCGCGTCGGTCAATTGGCCAGCGAACGAGCCGAGCCGCTCGGCGAGCGCGATGAACGGCTTGAGCTTCGGCGCCTCCTCGGCGGTGATCGACGGGAAGTTCACCGCGTTGGCGATCGCGCCGCGCATCAGATAGTCGGACATCTGCTCGGCGACTTGCAGGGCGACGTTTTCCTGCGCCTCGGTCGTCGAAGCGCCGAGATGCGGCGTCGCGACGACGTTCGGATGGCCGAAAAGCGGATTGCCGGTCGCCGGCTCTTCGACGAAGACGTCGAACGCCGCGCCGGCGACGTGACCGGAATCGAGCGCCGCGCGCAACGCTTTCTCGTCGACAAGGCCGCCGCGCGCGCAATTGATGATGCGCACGCCCTTCTTGGTCTTGGCGATGTTCTCGGCCGAGAGGATGTTCTTGGTTTGCGCCGTCATCGGCGTGTGCAAAGTGATGAAATCGGCGCGCTTCAGGAGATCGTCGAGCTCGACCTTCTCGACGCCGAGCTCGGCCGCCCGCTCCTCGTTGAGGAACGGATCATAGGCGATCACCCGCATTTTGAGTCCGATGGCGCGGGTGGCGACGATCGAGCCGATATTGCCGCAGCCGACAATGCCGAGAACCTTGCCGGTGATCTCGACGCCCATGAACCGGTTCTTCTCCCATTTGCCGGCCTGGGTCGAAGCGTCGGCGCTCGGAATTTGCCGCGCCAGCGCGAACATCAGCGCGATCGCGTGCTCGGCGGTGGTGATCGAATTGCCGAACGGCGTGTTCATCACGATCACGCCGCGCGCCGTGGCGGCGGGAATGTCGACATTGTCGACGCCGATGCCGGCGCGGCCGACGAC
>DATGLU010000706.1:0-2392 GCA_035294045.1 Roseiarcus sp.
GCGTCGGTCAGCGGCTCGGCGGCGAGGAAAAGAATCTTCTTTTGCTTGGCGAAATCCGAGATCGCGAGGCCGATATTCGAAAAGAACGTCCCGGCCAGCATAACGACGCCGTCCTTCGCGACAAGCTCGTTGGCCGCGGTCACCGCCTCGGCCGGCTTTCCGCCGTCGTCCTTGGAGATCACTTCGAGCTTCTTGCCGTCGACCCCGCCGGCCGCGTTGATCTCCTCGAGCGCCAATTGCCAGCCTTTGCGATAGGGCTCGGTAAAGGCGGGCAAGGCGGAATAGGAATTGATCTCGCCGACCTTAATCGTGTCCTCGGCCGCGGCAGCCGGACCGAAAGAGGCCGAGGCCGCGGTCAAGCCCAGCGCCATGAGCGCGACGGATAAACCCTTCATGATTTCACTCCCTCCACGACGTCTGGAGCGCCGGCCAATCGCAGCGCCTCCAATCACCCTCCATGTCATTCCCGCGAAAGCGGGAATCCAGAGAACCTCCGCGTCTCAGGTCTGGCTCAGTCTGGATTCCCGCTTGCGCGGGAATGACAGCGCAACTCACCGCAACCCGTCGACGCCTTTGATCTCGTCCTTCTTCAAGCCGCCGATTCGGGGCAGGGGCCTTCCGGAATCGGTCACCGCCACGGCGACGACGATCTCGTTCGCGCGCGGCGCGTCCGCAATCCTGACCTCCATCCCGTCGAAATGGCTGCGCACGAAAGCCGCGTCCTTGTGGCCGAGCGGGACGTCGAGCGTAACGCCCGGGCCGCCGCGCTTCTTCGACGACGGGATCAGCGCCGCGCCCTTGCCGAGAACCTTGCGCAAGGGCGCGCCGAGCTTCGGATGGAGCGCGGCGGCGGCGTGTTCGAGCTCGCCGTTCTCGCCGACCGCCGCCGCCTTGCCATAGCTCTCGGCGGCCGGCCCTTCGACGCCGAGCGCCGCGACGGCGCGGCGCCCGAGCAGCTCCCCGAGCTCCTCGCCGATATCGATCAATTCGGAAAGGTCCTCGACATAGCGGCCGGCGAATGGATTTTCGATCACCGCCAGCGCCGCGGCGCGCCGTGCCGGCGGTTCGACGGCGCGGCCCATCTCGGCGCGCGTCTCTTCGACAATCGTGATCAGCTTGCGGATTCTGGCTTTCATCGGAGCCCGTCCAGGCCTTTGATCTCGGAAGCTCTCAGCCCGCCGGCCCGGTCATGCACGCGCGGGCCGGTCGTCATCGCGAGCGCGAGGAGGATTTCGTCGGCGCGCGGCGCGTCGGCGATGCCGATCTCGACCGCGTCGAAATGGCTGCGCACGTACGAAGCGTTGACATGGGTGATCGGCACGTCGAGCCTTGCGCCCGGCCCGGCGACTTTCTTGGCGGACGGGACGATCGCCTTTGCGCCGCCGAGCGCTTCGCGCATGCCGTAGCCGCCCGGCGCATGCCACAGCGCGCCATGTTCGATCTCGCCGGCCGCGCCGACAATCGCGCCCTTGCCGTAGCCTTCGATCGCTTTGGGATCGCCGCCGAGCGCCGCGATCAAGGCGCGCGCCATGTCGAGGCCGAGCGGCTTCAAATCGTCCGAGAAGCCGACAATCTCCTCGACATAGCGGCCCGCGAACGGGTTCTTGATGACCGAGAGGATAGCGGCGCGGCGGTACGGCTTGGCGGCGACCGGCCCGCCTTCGTGGTAGATTTCCTCGACCGAGACGACGCGTTTGCGTTCTTCAACCGACGGCATGGTCGACTCCCTGCCTTTGTACACGCCCCCCGTCATTGCGAGCGAAGCGAAGCAATCCAAGCGGCGGATTGGGCCTGCTCAGGCGCCGCTTGGATCGCTTCGTCCCCCTCGCTGCGCTCGGGGTCCTCGCAATGACGGGGAGGGGCGCCGCGTTCTTCGCCACCCTCGTTGTAAAGCCTCGCCTCGACGCCGCAAAGTCGCGTTTCGCCGCAGAGGCGCAAGGCGGCGGCTTCGATCGCGCCCATGCTTCTCAGTCGCTCGGCTTGGGCGAGGCCGCGCGTCAGCGCTTCGTCGATCTCCGCCGGCGCCAGCGCGTCGACGCCGACCGTCACCAGCCTCTCGCCGAGATCGCTTTGCGGATCGCGCGAAAAGGCGGGCGCGCGCCGGACCGCCGGATGGCCGGGCAGGTCGACGGCGTTAGCGACCAGCGTCGCGGCGGCGTCGGCCGCGGCGGCGGTCCGGGCGAGAATGGTCACGGCGTCGGCAATGCCGAGCGAGAAGCTGCGGCCGCGCCAGCCGGATGTGGCGACGCCGCGGATTGGGTCGCGCGCCGTGATCGTCGCCGCGCCGATCAGGCTCGGCCGGTCCGGCCGGTCGACCATGCCGATGGAAAATTGCTCATCGGCGGAAAGATGCAGCGCAATGTCGCCGCCATTGTTCACGTAAGCGCGGCGA
>DATGLU010000707.1:0-4785 GCA_035294045.1 Roseiarcus sp.
GGCGCTGGCCTGCTTACCGAGCCGCTCGCCCGGCTCGGCGCCGCCGTGACCGGGATCGATCCCGCCCCCGGCAACATCGCAGTCGCTCGCCGCCACGCCGAGGAGACCGGCGCGGACGTGGTTTATCGCGCGGCGAGCCTCGAAGAGATCGCCGCCGAGGGAAAGCTGTTCGACGCTGTCCTCGCCCTGGAGGTGGTCGAGCATGTCCGGGACGTCCGGGGCTTCGTCAAAATGGCTGGCGGGCTGGTCAGGCCGGGCGGACTCTTTGTCGCCTCGACCCTCAACCGCACCTTGCGCAGCTTCGGCTTGGCTATTATCGGCGCGGAATATGTGCTGGGCTGGGTCCCGAAAGGCACGCATCGCTGGGAGCAATTCGTCACCCCGGACGAATTGCGCGCGGCCTGCCGCGCCGCCGGTTGCCGCGAGATCGCCCGGACCGGAATGATCTATGATCCGTTCCTAAGGGAGTGGCGGCTGTCGCGCGACGCCGGCGTCAATTACATGATGGCCGCCAAGAAGAGCGAGCCGGCCGCTACTTGACCGGGCAATCCTTGAGCACGCGCTCCATCGCCTGCGAGAAGCCGGCGAGCGAATAGGTGTCGGTGGTCAGGTTGCCCTTTTTCGACATCGCTTTCACTTCGAGCTTGGCGCCCTTGCGCATCTCGTCGACGAGCTGGCCTTCCTTCGCGGCGTTCTTCACCCAGAGATTGGTCGCCTTGGCGAGCAGGTCGAAGGATTGATCGCCGACCGTCGCGGTGGCGCCTTTGATCGCGGGCTTCCTTTTCTTGCTCTTGGAGCCTTTTTCGTCGGCCGGGTCCAGGCTCTCGTCCGGCGGATTGGCGACTTCGAATCCCATGATGAAGGAGACTTCGTTGCGCACGCCTTCGCTCGGCCGATCGGAGATGAAAGCGTAGGCCGGATCGCGCTTCAGATCGGCCGGCTCGCGGTCCTTGGGCTGAGCCAGCGTGTAGCAAACGCGGCCTTTGCCCGCCTGGCTCTGATAGACGCCCCAATCGCCGAAGCTGGCGACCAGCAGCGGCTTGCCATCGCCTTTCTCCTTCTCGCCGACCTTGTCCTTCTCCTTGGCCGGATGCGCCTTGGCCACCTTCTTCTTGGCCTCGCTCGCGGCTGAGCCCTGAGCCAGAGCGGGACCCGCCACGACGGCGAGGATCGCCGTCGCGACCAAAGCGGGCAAAAGCGCAAAGCGAATCATGGTTCTAGGCACTCCGGCGGGCAGATGGGCGCAGCCGCGCTTCAAAATAGCAACGATCGGGGCGGAATTCTGACTGCCCCTGCCCCTGGCCATCAGGGGCAACAGGCTTGTAAACCTGCTTTCCTTAAGGAGGATTAACCTCGCCGAGGCCCTCGATGAAAGCACTTCTTTGCCGTGAATACGGACCGCCGGAGCGCCTGGCGATCGCCGACCTGCCGGAGCCGAGCCCCGGCCCGGGCGAGGCGCTGGTCGAAATCGGCTTCGCCGGGCTCAATTTTTTCGACCTGCTGGTGATCGAGAACAAATATCAGGCGAAGCCGCCGTTGCCCTTTTCGCCAGCGGCGGAATTTTCCGGCCGGGTCGTCGCGCTCGGGCCCGGCACAACTGGCTTTGCGCCCGGCGACCGCGTGCTCGGTTATACAGGGTTCGGCTGCGCGCGCGAGAAGCTCGTTTGCCCGGTCGACCGGCTGGTTGCGATTCCAGACGGCCTTTCCGACGAGAAGGCGGCGGGCCTCACCATCACCTATGGCACCACGCTGCATGCGCTGAAACAGCGCGCCGATCTGAAGCCGGGCGAGTCGCTGGTCGTGCTCGGCGCCTCGGGCGGCGTCGGCCTGGCCGCCGTCGAGCTCGGCGCCCGGCTCGGCGCGCGCGTCATCGCCTGCGCCTCGTCCGACGAGAAATTGAAATTCGTACGTTCGTTCGGCGCGGCCGAGACGATCAATTACGCGACCAGCGATTTGCGCGCCGAATTGAAGCGCCTCACCGAGGGTCGCGGCGTCGACATCGTCTATGATCCGGTCGGCGGCGCCTTGACCGAGCAGGCCTTGCGCTCGCTCGCCTGGAAAGGCCGGCTGCTGGTGATCGGCTTCGCCTCCGGCGATATTCCGAAGCCGCCTTTGAATCTCGTGCTGCTCAAGGGCTGCGACATTCGCGGCGTGTTCTGGGGCGAATTTCTCAACCGCGAGCCCGAGGCGCATCGGCGCAACATGGCCGAATTGCTGGCCGACGCGGCGAGCGGCGCGATCTCGGCGCATGTCCACGCCGTCTACCCGCTCGACTCCTACCTCGAGGCGTTCGGCGCCATCGCCCGCCGCGAGGCTTTGGGCAAAGTGATCCTGAAGCTCGGCGCTTAAGCCTCGCAGCCGTCATTGCGAGGAGCGCAGCGACGAAGCAATTCATTCGCGGAGCGCCGCCCTACGAGGAGATTTCTTCGCTTCGCTCGCGATGACGAGCAACGCCCGCGCTGGGCGCCGCTCTGCCATGCGGCGCCGGCCTTTGCGCCGGGGCGACGCCGCGCCATATCTGCGGCGGCGAGGGCCGCGTTTCGGAAACCGGGGACAAGCGCCATGGACGAGCCGCGCGCTTCGCATGCGACGATCCGCCGCCTGTGGGAGGCGGACCGCGAGCTCTTTCGCGGCCATCTCCTGCGCCTCGATCAGGAAAGCCGCCATGACCGCTTCAATGGCGGCGCCTCGGACGAATTTCTCAATCGCTATGTCGATCGCTGCTTCGCGCCGGGCGACGTGATTTTCGGCGCGTTCGTCGACAGCCAATTGCGCGGCGCGGGCGAATTGCGGCCGATCGACGCGAGCGAGGCGCGGCCGCCCTTCCTTGCCGCGCCCGGGCGCGCCGAAGCCGCTTTCTCGATCGAGAAGCCCTATCGCCGGCACAGGCTGGGCGTCCAGCTTTTCGAGCGCCTGATGCGCGCGGCCGCCGCCCATCGCATCGGCGAGATCGACTTCACCTGCGCCTCGGACAACAAGGCGATGCAGGGCCTGGCGCGCAAATTCTCCGCCGAGATGCATTTCGCCGCCAACCAGATCACCGGCCGGCTCACCGCCCGCCACGCCACCGCCTTCTCGATCTGGCGCGAGGCGGTGAGCGACGCGAGCGACTATGCGATGGCGATGCTCGACGCGCAGAAGCGGGCACTGGGAGAGCGGCAGGCGTGAGACGCGGCGCGGAGGCGCGGGCGACGCGGTTGATGTGCTTTCAGCACCGCGGCGCCACGCCGTCCGATCGCCGTCAACCCGCCATAGCGCCTCGAAGGTACGCGCGAACGCGGGGCCGCTGGTGCGGCGCTATGGCGGGTCCTCCACTTCGTTCCGGCCCTCCGGGTGACTGCGATCGGCCGGCGCGGCTTGTTGGCTACCAAGACATTTTGCTGACGAAACCGGCCGTTCGGCCGTTTCGATCAGCAAAATGTCTTGGTGGCAAAAGGCCATCGACGCGGAGGCGAGTCAAGGTTCGCGAAGCGCAGCGTAGCGACCGGCGAAGCCGGCTTGACCTTGACGCGCCTCTGCGGCGATGGCGGCGCGGTGTCTGGGATTTGCATTGCCGCGTGCCGCGAGCTTTAGGCCCGATCGTAGCGTTCATAATATTCCGCAGCGGTGCGTACCATCCAGAACGCTTTGC
Organism: Roseiarcus sp.; assembly: GCA_035294045.1. GTDB lineage: Bacteria > Pseudomonadota > Alphaproteobacteria > Rhizobiales > Beijerinckiaceae > Roseiarcus. The sequence continues at coordinate 3,632 of DATGLU010000707.1, forward strand.
GTTCCCGCATTCTCACCCCACTGCCACCCCCACTCCCAACCCCGCCGCCGCGCACAGCGCCACGACCAGGAGCGGCGGCGCGCGCCAAGCGGCGAGCAGGACGAAGCCGGCGGCGGCGATGGCGAAATCGGCCGGGCTTTGCACCGCGCTGACGAAGACGGGGTTGTAAAGCGCGGCGCCGAGCAAGCCGACCACGACGGCGTTGATCCCGGCCATGGCGGCGCGCGCGGTTTGGCGACCGCTCAAATTGCGCCAGAACGGCAAGGCGGCCATCAAGGCGAGCAGGCCGGGGACGAAGATCGAGACGAGCGCCAGCGCCGCGCCGGCGATTCCGCCGGGCGGGACCTGAGCGACCGCGCCGAGATAGGCCGAGAAGGTGAAGAGCGGCCCGGGAACCGCCTGCGCCGCGCCATAGCCGGCGAGGAAGGCGCCATCCGCCACCCAGCCCGGCGCGACCACGGCGCTCCTCAGCAGCGGCAACACGACATGGCCGCCGCCGAAGACCAACGCGCCGGAGCGATAGAAGGCGCCGGCTAGCGCCAAGGCGCCCTGCGCGGGCGTGAAAGCCAGCGCGAGAAGGACGAAGAAGAGTACGAGAAAGACGAGCCCCATGCGCCGCGTGATCGGAAAGGCGCTGGGCTCGGGCGCTTCGCGCGTTTCGCCGCGACAAAAAGCGAGGCCCGCAAGGCCGCCAAGGATGATCGCGCCGACCTGGCCCAGCGAGCCCGGCGCGACGCTCACCAGGATCAAGGCAAGCGCGGCGATCGCGGCGCGCTCCTTGTCAGGGCAGAGCGTGCGCGCCATGCCGAGCACTGCCTGGGCGACGATCGCCACCGCGACGAGCTTGAGTCCATGGAGGAGCCCTTCGCCGGCCGCCCCTTTCAGCACGCTCGCGCCATAGGCGAAGAGGACGAGAAGGATGGCGGAAGGAAGCGTGAAGCCGAGCCAGGCGGCGAGGCCGCCGCGATAGCCGGCGCGCATCAGGCCGAGCGAGAAGCCGACCTGGCTCGAAGCCGGGCCGGGCAGGAACTGGCAGAGCGCGACGAGATCGGCGAAGGCGCGCTCGTCGAGCCAGCGCCGGCGGACGACGAATTCCTGGCGAAAATAACCGAGATGGGCGATCGGCCCGCCGAAGCTCGAGACGCCGAGCCGGG
>DATGLU010000708.1:0-5633 GCA_035294045.1 Roseiarcus sp.
GATCGTCTCCTCGACCGAGGCGCCGGGGACGCGGAAAAGGCCGTTGAACGGCGCGTTGAGTTCGAGGATCAGAAAGACCGCGCTCGCCACTGCGAAGGCGCCCAAAGCCAGCGCCGCGACGCTGGTCGAATTGAACCGGGACAGCACGCCGAATCCGCAGAAGAGCAGCATCGCCCATGAGACGACGATGACGAGGAGCGGCCAGGATACGGGACTTGCCAATTGCAGGGACATTAGCAGGCGCGTCTGCTGGATGATCCCGGCGTTCGCCGCGATCGTCGGCAGCAATTGCGTCTGCGCCGGCGTATGCGGCGCGAGGGCCGCGATGCCTTCGTTCATCCGCTGAAAACCCGGCAGGACGAATTCGACGTCAAATTGCTTGGGATCGACGTCGCCGCCGCCCCAGATCGTCTGATAAGCGGCCTTGATCGCCCCTTTCAGGCCGAAGCGCAAAGGCTCCGCGTCCCGACCATATTGCGCGAGCGCCAGATCAAGTTGCAGCGCCCGCGCGCTGAGCGTCTCGACATTGGCTTTTTGGATCGCGAAAAATCCATAGGCCGAGCCGACCAAAGTCCCCAGGACCAGAGCGAGCAGCAGGCTGACCAGGCCCATGATCGCGGCGATCATGTCGCGCGAGCCGGTCGTCATATGATGCTCCGGCAGAAGCCGTTGCAGGAACAGGCCGAAAAGGCCGAGGCCGAAGGTCAGCACGCCCACCACGGCTGAAATGAGCACCGTCGTCACGCTTCCCCCTCCAAAGCGGATCGCGCCGCTGTCGGCGCCTGCGTCGGATTTTTGGAAGTTCGCCCCCACTGACGCCGCTTGCGGCGGCGCGGCGCATATTCGCCCGTTCGCCAGGCCGCCGCAATCCGGCGCGCAGGGCCGACCTTGCGCTTCCGCCATTTTCCCTTATAAGCGCCCCTTTCGATGGTCCCGCTGGGGGCTGAACGGAAGCCTCGCTTGATGCGAGGAGGCTCGATCCTCGGGCCGCCTTCCCGTGTCTCCGCCTTCGAATGATCCTCGTCGAGCCTTGCCGGGCTCGAAGGGCTCTGCGCGGGGCGCATCGCGATAACGAGAAAGGCTCATTCATGGCTCTTTACGAGCATGTCTATCTGGCGCGGCAGGACGTGACCGCCCAGCAGGTCGAGGCATTGACCGAACAGCTCAAAGGCGTCCTGACCGCCCGCGGCGGCAAGATCGCCAAAAGCGAATATTGGGGCGTCAAGTCCCTCGCCTACCGGATCAAGAAGAACCGCAAGGCCCATTTCTCGCTGCTCAACATCGAAGCGCCGACCGACGCGATCGTCGAGATGGAGCGCCAGCTCCGCCTCAACGAGGACGTGATCCGCTTCCTTACCCTGCGCGTCGACGCGCATGAGGAAGGCCCGTCCGCGATGCTGCGCAAGCGCGAAGATTCCGATCGCGACGATCGCGGCGATCGCCGCGGCGGCCGTCCTGACCGCGGCGACCGCGACCGCGGCGATCGTCCCCGTCGTCCGCGCGAAGACGCCCAGCCAGGAGCTCAGTAATGTCCACCGCCCCTCGCCGCCCGTTTTTCCGCCGCCGCAAGACCTGCCCCTTTTCCGGGCCGAACGCGCCGAAAATCGACTACAAGGACACGCGTCTTCTCTCGCGCTACATTTCCGAGCGCGGCAAGATCGTGCCGTCGCGCATCACCGCGGTCAGCGCCAAGAAGCAGCGCGAACTCGCCGCCGCGATCAAGCGGGCGCGCTTTCTCGGCCTGCTGCCTTACGTGATCCGCTAAGGCTTGACGCCGCGAGGCGCGCCGAAGCGCGCTTCGCTTGAAATGAATGTCGAACGCGCCGGATCAGCCGGCGCGATGGCTGGGCGAGGCGCCGACCTCGCCCTAACCGCCGTGAAAGGCGCGGGACAGCTCGACGATGGTTCAACGCATCGCAATCGCCCTTGGCGCGGGAATGGTCGCGGCGCTGCTTTTCGCCGTCATGGCGAAGGGCACGCCGGTCGCGATGGCCCTCGCCTATTTGGCGCCGTTGCCGATCGTCATCGCCGCGTTCAACTGGGGACCGGATATGGGCGCAGTCGCGGCGGTCACCGCCTGCGGCGGCGCCGCCGCTCTGGTCGACCCCTATTCGGGCGCCTTGTTCGGCGCGGCGATCGCCCTGCCCGCCTGGCTGCTCAGCGCGCTTTCTTCGGCGCATCTTGGAATCTTCCGCCGCGCCGCCAAGGACCAGGATCAGACGGCCGGCTGGTGTCCGATCGGCCTCGTCGTCGCCGCGGCCGCGGTGATCGGCGCCCTGATTGGGCTCAGCGCCCTGCTTTCGCTCATCGTGCTTTACGGCGGCTACCAGAAAGGCGTCGAGGAGCTCGTCCGGCAATTCACCGCCGATATTCGCGACGCGCTCGACCAGATGATCGCCCTCCCTGCCGGCATGACGGTCGAAGAATTCGCGACGCTGGTCGTCAGGATGTCGCCGCCGATGCTCGCCGCAGCGATTTTCCTGATGCTCTGCGCCAACCTCTATGTCGGCGCCCGCGTCGCGCAAATTTCCCAGACCCTGAAGCGGCCTTGGCCGAACCTACCGGAAGCGCTGGTCCTGCCGCAGCCGCTCGGCGTCGCTTTGGTCCTTTGCCTCGGCCTTGCGCTCACGCTCGGCGATCCGCTGCGCCAGGCGGCGTGGATCGGCGTCGGCGCCTTCGCCGCGGCCTACGCCCTGCAAGGCCTGGCGCTCGCCCATGGACTGACGCGCGGGCTGCAGCATCGCAATCCCCTGCTCTTCGCGCTCTATCTGGCCGTCGCTTTCGCGCCGCGCTGGGTCGTGCCGGCAGTGACCATGGCCGGCCTTTTGGAGAGCTTTCTTTCGCTGCGCGCCAAACGCGTCGCGGCGGCCAACGCCAACAGCCTCAATCAACGCAAGCCTTAGAAGGAGATCGTCATGGAAGTGATTTTGCTCGAGCGCATCGCGCGCCTTGGCCAGATGGGCGACACGGTGCGGGTGAAGGACGGCTTCGCCCGCAATTTCCTGCTGCCGCGCGGCAAGGCCTTGCGCGCCACCGAGGCCAATCGGAAGAAATTCGAGGGCCAGCGCCAGCAGCTCGAAGCGCGCAATCTCGAATTGAAACGCGAGGCCAACGACGTTTCCGTCAAGCTGGACGGCCAGAGCTTCGTCATCATCCGGCAGGCCGGCGAGACCGGACAGCTTTATGGCTCGGTTTCGAGCCGCGACATCGCCGAGGCGGCGACGGCGGCCGGCTTCACGATCAGCCGCAATCAGGTCGCCCTGCTCCACCCGATTAAGACGCTCGGCCTGCACAAGACGCCGATTCAATTGCATCCGGAAGTGACCGCGACGGTGACGATCAATGTCGCGCGCTCGCAGGAGCAGGCGGAGCGCCAAGCAAAGGGCGAAGACCTTACCGTGCGCGAAGAGACGAATCTCGACGATCTCGGCCTCGAAGTGGGCGCGGCGCTCGCCGAAGCCGCGCCGCCCCCGCAAGGCTGAGCGCCGCTCCTGTCATTGCGAGGAGCGCAGCGACGAAGCAATCCCATTCCTAGGGCTGTACCCTACGAGTGGATTGTTTCGTCGCTCCGCTCGCAATGACGGCGACCGTCGCTCCTCAATAGGAAAAGCGGAACGCGCTGACGTGCCGGTACTCCTCGTCGGGGCGCAGCACGCAATCCGGGAAATGCCGGCGGTTCGGCGAATCCGGATAGACTTGCGGTTCGAGGCAGAGGCCGGCATGCGGGCCGTAATGTGCGCCGTCAAGGCCCGGAACGGGGCAATTCAGCTTGGCCGCGTCATAGAATTGCACGCCGGGCTCGGTCGTGAAGAGATCGAGCGTCAACCCGTTCTTCGGCGAGCGGAGCCGCGCCGCCGGCGCGAGGCCGTCGGCGAGAGGACGCGCGGCCAGGACGAAATTCGTATCGTAGGTCTGGCCTGACGCGTGGCGCACCGGCCGCGCGCTGCGGAAATCGTAGGGTGTGCCGGCGACCGCGCGAATCTCGCCGGTCGGAATGAGATCGGCGTCGGTGGGCGTGTAGAAATCGGCGTTCAGCGTCAGCTCGTGATCGAGAATGTCGGGCGAGCCGTCAAGATTGAAATAGGCGTGCTGGGTCAGGTTGACGATCGTCGGACGATCGCTGACCGCCGTCAGTTCGACGCGCAGCGTCGACGGGTCCTCGATCCGGTAGACGCAGGTCGCGTCGAGCGCGCCCGGAAAGCCGCTGTCGCCATCCGCCGAATGGAGCGTCAGCGTCACCGAGGTTTCGTCGTGATTGGCGAGCCGCCAGGGCCGCTTGCCGAATCCATGCGGTCCGCCATGCAATGTATGTTTCTCGCCGGGCTTGCGATCGAGCTCGTAGTCGACGCCGTCGAGCGAAAAGCGGCCGTTGGCGATGCGATTGGCGAAGCGGCCGGGAACCGCCCCGAAACTCGGCGAATGGGCCTCGTAATCGGCCAGCGAATTCAGGCCGAGCGTGACGCGTTGCGGGCCGTTTTTCGACGGCACGATAAGATCGCGAACGACCGCGCCCCAATTGAGGATTTTGGCGACGGCGCCGGCTTTCGAAGCGATCGTGATCTCGACGATCGGAACGCCTTCCGCCTCGCCGAACGCTCGGATGTTCATCGCCGCTCCTTCGCTTTAAAATTTCGAGCGAAGATGGCCTAGGAACGCTTTCAGGTCAAAGCGCGCCGCGTTTCGCCGTTAAAAGGGCGGCCTTCGCTTCACGCCCCGGCTATGGCCCGCCTGTTTCGAACCATTCCGCGATAAATGCGCAGCAATCCGTCGACATGGCGCTGCAGGCTGCGCGGCGCCGCCCAATAGGATTGGTACGCGCCGCGCGAAAGCGCGGCGGCGTAGTCTTCGTCGCCGAGCCGGACCAGCGCCTCGGCGAGCGACGCCGCATCGTCGCTCTTGAACAGCAATCCCGCCTTCGCCCGTTCGATCTCGTCACGGGCGGCGCATGCGTCGGAGACGATTACCGGCACGCCGAGCGCCTTGGCCTCGATCACCGCCGCGCCTTGCGATTCGTACCAGAGGGAGGGAAAGACCAAAGCGCGCGCGTCGCGCATGATCGCCTGGGCGACTTCCGGGCTTTTCCAGCCGACCAGCCGGGCGTCCGGATATCGGGCGGCGATTTCGCCGCGCAAAGGCCCGTCGCCGATAAAGGTCGCGGTCACGCCGGCGCGTTTGGCGGCCTCGGCGAAAACCAGCGGCCCCTTCTCCGGCGATAGCCCGCCCAGAAATACGAAGCCCACGCCGGTCGAGCGGCGCGGCCCGAAATCGGGAACGTCGATCGGATTGGAGAGGATATGCTGGCGCGCTTTCGGCAGCAGCGCGCCGACCGCTTCGCGTTGGAATCGCGTCGCCAGGATGATGTCGGAGAACAGGCTCGACAGAGCCGGGCTGGATTCGGCGAGAAGATGCCGGCCGACCCGCCACAGCTTGCGGCCATACGAGCGCATGTCGCAATGGGTCGAAACGCAGGCGCGCGACAGCGGCGCGAGGCCGCAAATCTCCCGGGTCTGGTAATTGTACAAGCCGCCGGTCGGGCAGAGCAGGAAGTAGTCGTGCATTGTGAAGATCGACGGCAAGCCGCGGGCCGCGATCGCCGTTTTGATCGACGGCGACAGCGCCTGGGCGTAGCCATG
>DATGLU010000709.1:0-3356 GCA_035294045.1 Roseiarcus sp.
GCCGGCGCCTCTCGATCGGGCTCGTCAACAACATGCCGGACAGCGCGCTCGCCGCGACCGAGCGCCAGTTCAAGACCGTGTTGGAGCAGGCCGCCGGCGATCTCGACATCCAATTGCGCCTCTACGCATTGCCGCAAGTGCCGCGCTCGCCCGAGGCGCTGGAGTATGTCGCGCAGCTCTACGCCGACGCGGTCGCTTTGCGCGGCCAGGGCGCCGACGCGCTGATCGTCACCGGCGCGCAGCCGAAAACGCCCGATCTCAAGGACGAGCCTTATTGGCGCAGCTTGAGCGCGGTGATCGATTGGGCCGCGGCCAATACGCTCTCGACCATCCTGTCGTGCCTCGCCGCCCATGTCGGCGTTCGCCATTTCAGCGGGATTCAGCGCCGCGCCTTGCTGCGCAAATGCTCGGGCGTGTTTACGTTCGAGCGCGTCGGCGCCGACCGGCTGACCGAGGGCGCGGACGCGGCGTGGCTGACGCCCCATTCGCGCTACAACGGACTCGACGAGCGCGAGCTGGCGCGCAACGGCTATACGATCTTGACGCGCTCGCCGAGCGCCGGCGTCGATATGTTCGTCAGGCGGATGCGCAGCCTCGTTGTTTTCCTGCAAGGCCATCCCGAATATGAGAGCGACACGCTGGCGCGCGAATATCGCCGCGATCTGAGCCGGCGGCTGGCCGGCGATTCCGCTTCTCTTCCCGATATCCCCGAAAGCTATTTCTCGCCGGAAGCCGAGCGCGCCTTGAGAGAATTCAGCGCCCGCGCGTTGCGCGAGCTCAAGCCCGACGCGATGGCGGCTTACCCGCAAATCGCCCTATCCGGCGCCGCGGACGCGCCATGGCGTCGTTCGGCAAACCTGCTCTATCGCAATTGGCTCGGCCTGATTGCGGAACGCAAAGTCGAACTCGTGCAAAGCGCGTCGTCGCTCGCGGCGCGGTGGGGCGGCTGAGGCGCAACATGGCTTATCTGCTGAGACAACCGATGGAAGAGGCCGCGGCTACGCCGCGCGCCGCTCCGCCGACAGCGGGGGAAGCGTTTCGCGCGGCGATGCGCGAATTCGCAAGCGGCGTCGCGGTCGTCGCCGCCGGCCGGGGCGAGCGGCGCAATGGCTGCACGGCGACCTCGCTCTGCTCGCTGTCGGTCGATCCGCCTTCGCTCGTCGTCTGTCTCGATCGCGGCTCGGCGACTCTGGCGACGTTGCGGAGCGAAGGCGCTTTCGGCGTGAGCATGCTCGCCGAAGCGCATGCGGGTCTCGCCGACCGTTTCGCCGGCCGCAGCGGGTTGCGCGGCGCGGCGCGGTTCGCCGGCGCGGATTGGACCGCGCTTTCGAGCGGCGCGCCTTTGCTGCAAGGCGCTGTCGCCACGCTCGATTGCGCCGTCGAGGAAATCGTCGAGCGCCACACCCATGCGATCGTGATCGGCCGCGTCATCGCGGCGAGAGCCTTGGGCGGCCGGCCCCTGCTGCATTGGCGCGGCCGCGCGTCGTCGCTTTAAGAGCGCCCTCGATGAATGACTCGTCGCTTTTGCGCGAGCATCCCGCATCGACGCATCCGTCCGGGCCGAAGCCTGCCGACATCTGGCGCCGCGCTTTGGAGGCGACCGCTCGTCTCGGCGGCGAGCCGGCGCGCATTTTGCCGGTCGTCGTCAACGAATTCGCGCAAACGCGCGGCGAAAATCCGGCTCTGCTCTCCGATCGCGAGACGTTCAGCTTCGCGGCGCTTGCCGATCGCATGAACCGCTATTCGCGCTGGGCGCTCGGGCAGGGGATCGCGGCCGGCGATGCGGTTTGCCTTCTCATGCCGAACCGGCCGGACTATGTCGCGATTTGGCTGGGCGTCACCCAGATCGGCGGCGTCGTCGCGCTGCTCAACGCCAATCTGAGCGGCGCGGCGCTGGCCCATTGCGTGGATGCGGCGGCGCCGCGCCATATCATTGTCGCCGCCGAATTGGCGCAAGGCTTCGCCGAAGCCGCGCCGCATCTGAAGACAATGCCGCGCGTATGGCTGCACGGCGACGCCGATCTTGCGGGATCGCGCCTCGAAGAAGCGATCCAGCGTCTCGACGGCGCCCCGCTGAGCCGCTCGGAGCGTCGCTCCGTCACGCTCGCCGATCGCGCGCTCCTCATCTACACGTCGGGCACGACCGGCCTGCCGAAAGCGGCCAATGTCAGCCATCACCGGATCATGACGTGGAGCTGCTGGTTCGCCGCAATTTTGGGCGTCGAGCCGGCCGATCGTATGTACGATTGCCTGCCGCTCTATCACAGCGTCGGCGGCGTCGTGGCGATCGGCTCGGCGCTGGTGAATGGCGGCTCGGTTTTCGTCGCCGAGCGCTTCTCGGCGCGCCAGTTCTGGGACGATGTCGCCCGCTGGGACTGCACGCTCTTCCAGTATATCGGCGAATTGTGCCGCTATCTCCTCGCGGCGCCGCCGCATCCTGCAGAGAAGGCGCATCGCTTGCGGGCGGCTTGCGGCAACGGCCTGAGCGCCGATGTCTGGGTTGATTTCCAAAACCGGTTCGGCGTCGATCGGATCGTTGAGTTCTATGCCGCGACCGAAGCGAACTTCTCGCTGACCAATGTCGAAGGCAAAGTCGGGGCGATCGGCCGGCTGCCGGGTTTTCTCGCCGCGCGAAGCCGGATCGCGCTCGTTCGTTTCGACGTCGAGAAGGGCGAACCGGCGCGCGGCGCGGACGGCTTCTGCATTCGCGCCGAACGCGGCGAGGCGGGGGAGGCGATCGGCAAGATCAGTTCAGGGGCGGCCGATCTCGCCGGCCGCTTCGAGGGCTATACCAACGCCGCCGAGACGGAGAAGAAGGTTCTCCGCAACGTCTTTGCGCCCGGCGACGCCTGGCTCCGCTCGGGCGATCTCATGCGCATGGACGCGGAGGGCTTCTACTATTTTGTCGATCGGGTCGGCGACACGTTTCGCTGGAAAGGCGAAAACGTCTCGACTCTGGAAGTCGCCAATGCGCTGCGGGCCTGTCCGGGCGTCGCTGACGCGACGGTCTATGGCGTCGCCGTTCCCGGCGCCGAAGGCCGGGCCGGCATGGCTTTGATCGTCGGCGGCGATGGGCTCGATCTCGACCGTCTCCGCCGCTTTCTGGCGGAAGCGCTGCCGCCTTACGCGCGGCCGCTCTTCCTGCGCATTCGGCCCGATATCGAGGTCACCGCGACGTTCAAGCATCAAAAGCAGGCGCTGATGCGCGACGGCTTCGACCCCTCGCGGATCGCCGATCCGCTCTATGTCTTCGACCGCGAGAAGGACGCCTATATCGCGCTCGACCGAGAGGTCTCCGCCGCGATCGCTAGCGGCGCGATGCGGCTCTAGGCCGCCAATCTTACGCCAGTGCTTCG
>DATGLU010000710.1:0-2367 GCA_035294045.1 Roseiarcus sp.
GCCTCGGCGGTGACGACGGTGGTGAAATTCTGGGTGCCGGCGCGGTATTCGTTGAGCGCGATCTGGACCGCCTGCTCGGCCGCCTTCACCGCCTCGACCTGCACCCCTTCCTGCTGAGCGAGCACGCGAATGGCGACAAGCTCGTCCTCGACCTGCTGGAAGGCGGTGAGGACCGCTTGACGGTACGTGGCGACGCTCGCCTCGTAGGTGGCGCGCGCCGCGGCGACTTGCGCGTCGGTGAGCCCGCCATTGAACAGCGTCTGGGCGAGCGACAATCCGATCGACCAGATCGGGTTCGCGCCGCCGACCGACCGCACGCCCGGCGATCCCGCGGCGCCGAGCAGGCCGGTCAGCGTGATGTCCGGATAGTACGCGGCGATGGCGACGCCGATCTGGGCGTTCTGCTCCTGCATCGTGCGCTCGGCGGCGGCGATATCGGGCCGCCGCTCGAGCAAAGTCGAAGGCAGCCGCACCGGGATGCGCGGCGGCGCATGGGTCAGCGAGCCGTGCGGAATTGTCAGGCCGGCGGGCGGGCGGCCCATCAGCACGGCGATGGCGTGCTCGAATTGGGCGCGGGCGATTCCGGTGTTGATCTCTTGCGCCTGGGCGGCGAGGACCAGCGCCTGCGCGGTGATCACGTCGGAGCGCGCCGTCGTGCCGGCATGGTACTGGTTTTGCGTGATTTCGAGCGCGCGCTGATATTGCTTGACGGTATCGTCGAGCAAGTCGTGCAGCGAATCGGTCTCGCGCAATTGAAAATAGGCCGAAGCGAGAGACGATTGCGCCGAGAGCTTGGCGTTGGCGAGCTCGGCGGCGGTCGCCTGGGCGCCGGCCGCCTGGCCCTCGATCGTGCGGCGCACCTTGCCCCAGATGTCCGGCGTCCAGCTCGCATCGCCCTCGATCGACAGCGTCGTCAGCGGTCTTCCGCTGGAATTGGCGCGCTGCGCCGAACCGTTGAGCGTGAAGACCGGGAAGAGCTGCGCGCGCGCCTCGGCGATCAGCGCCTGCGCTTGGCGATAATTGGCCTCGTCCGCCTTCAGCGTCTGATTGCTGATCGCGACTTGCGATTCGAGCGTGTTGAGCAGCGGATCGTGAAAAACCTCCCACCAGGCGCCCTTCGCGTCATCGTCGCGCGGCTGGCCGAGCTTCCAGCCCTTGATCTCCTTGTATTGCGCGGGAACGATCGCCGCCGGCTTGACGTAATCCGGTCCGACGACGGCGCATCCGCCGAGCGTCAGCGCGACGCCGATCGCGCCCCAGCGGCCGGGCCCCCCTGCGCGCCCCATTAACGCACTCCTGCGACGCCTTCTTCAGGACGACCAAGATAGATTCGGCGCCAAAGCCGGCGCAGGCGCCGGCTGAGTCGGTCCAGATAGAGATAGATGACCGGCGTCGTATAGAGCGTCAACGCCTGGCTCACGATCAAGCCGCCAACGATCGATATCCCCAGGGGATGACGCAGCTCCGAGCCCTCGCCGGTCCCGAAAGCCAGCGGCAGCGCGCCGAGCAGCGCCGCGCAGGTCGTCATCATGATCGGCCGGAAGCGCAACAAGCAGGCCTCGGCGATCGCCTCGCGCGGCGTCAGGCCCTCGCGCTGCGCCTGCAATGCGAAATCGATCATCATGATCGCGTTCTTCTTGACGATGCCGATCAGCAGGATGACGCCGATCAAGGCGATGATGGTGAATTCGATGTTGAAGAGCTTCAGCGCCAGGACCGCGCCGACCCCGGCCGAAGGCAGGGTCGAGAGGATTGTCAGCGGATGCACATAGCTCTCATAGAGAACGCCGAGCACGATATAAATGGCGGCGAGCGCGGCGGCGATGAGCAGCGGCTCGTCGGACAGCGACTGCTGATACGTCGCCGCGGTGCCGGCGAAGGAGCCGTGAATCGAGGCCGGCATATGGATGTCGAGCATCGCATTGCGGATCGCCGCCTGGGCTTCGCTCAGCGCGTGTCCCGGCGCGAGGTTGAAGGAGATGGTGGTCGCGACGAACTGGCCCTGATGGTTGACCGAAAGCGGGGTCAGCCCCGGCCCGAAACTGGCGACCGCTGAAAGCGGAACCATCGTCTCTTTCGAGGTGGAGACGGACGCGCCGGCCGAGGCGCTGGAATGGCCCGCCGCGGCGATCGAGTTGATCGCCAGGTTGCGCGCCGAATCGGCCGCGATCGTCGCCGCCGCCGAGTTCGCCTTGGCGGCGCTCGAAGCGACATAGGTTCCCGCCGCGGCGTTGGTGCTTTGCGAGCCTTTCGGATTGGCGCCGGCAGTCGAGACCCAGATGTCGCGCAAGGTCTCGGGGTCCTGCCAATAGCGCGGCGCGACCTCCATGACGACATGATACTGGTTCAGCGCGCTGTAGATGACCG